>JALWQS010000149.1 GCA_027083015.1 Candidatus Woesearchaeota archaeon | reverse complement strand
GGCACATCTGAGATGAATACCGGAAGTTCTGACGAAAAACTTACTTATGAGACGATGAATGCCAGTTCAAACACTGAAACGATAACTTATGAGAATGAAGAGCTAACAACCGATGACAAAATAACTACAGGCACAATAGATACTGATACAGGAGCATGTGCTAAAGGAGACTTTATTGAATGCAAGAATGGTATCTTATATCTTGTACACCAGACCGGAGAACTGATTACGGGAACAGATGATTGCGTGCAAGATCGAGAAGTGAAGGAAAAATGCCCTTCAGGTGAATGTGAAACTGAAACTTCCTGCGCATGAAATAGCGCTCTGTCTAAAAAAATAATCATTCACACCCAAAATTTTTTATACTTTCATTCTTTTTATCAAATATAATGGCAGATATCAAGGCAATCTTTAAACAAATAGCAGATTCTCTCAAAAAGAAAAAATTGGCGACAAAAACAGTTACATCAGCGAAACCCGGACAACGAGCAGCTCAACCAATGATAAAATCATCATCAGCAACGACAAAGAACCCGACCATCCATTCAGGAAATGCTGCGAAACCAGCAACTTCCGCAGTGAAGAAACCGTTCGATATAAAGATATACTGGATAGCAGTACAGGATGCTTCAAGAAAATTCTTTAAAGAACAGATACCTTACTTCTTCAAGAATATTAAACCAGTCATGAAGAAAGCTCCTGATTGGTGGAAAAAACAGAAGCAAGATGAACAGATTGCTTATATCAGTTGGGCAGTAGGACACCTGCTGATGCTCGTAGGGATAATACTGATTATTATATTATAAGTAATTTGCATAGACAGTACATATGTATGTAACATAAATATTACATAAGCATGTCTTCTGAGAGCCACCCAAATATGGATAGAATAAACAAGCTATCATCAATGCTTGTCAGAAATCAGATCTCGATAATGCTCTTCACATTATAGATATTGAGAGGTCTAGACTTACCTTTAGCCTTAAGAGGCTCAAGCTGTTCAACCTTTACAAGTTTCTGAACCTCAGCATAGGTATTATCAGTTATTAGAACCTGACCTGCCTTAGCAGCATCGCAAAGACGAGCAGCAATATTGACATTATTGCCTATGACTGTGTAGTCCGTACGTTTAGCAGAACCTATATTTCCGACGACCATCTCTCCGGTATTTATGCCGATACCGATAGTGATATCCACGCCGAACTGCTTTTTAAGCCTCTGCTGCATAGCATTAGCTTTCTTCTGCATCTCAAGAGCGCACTTGACAGCCTTGAGAGCATGGCCCTCATAATAGACAGGTGCGCCGAACAAAGCCATGATCTCATCACCGACAAACTTATCCAGGGTTCCACGGTGCTTAAGGATGATGTCGGTCATCTCAGTAAAATGCTCATTAAGGATCTCCACTATCTGTTCAGGCTCAAGTTTTTCAGACAAGCTGGTAAAACCTCTTAAGTCAGAGAAGAGAACAGTCATCTCACGTCTATTGATCTTAAGGAAATCCTGATCAGGATCAGAGATCATACTTTCAATGACCTCCTCTGAGACATAACGGCTGAATATCTTCTTAAGCTCAGCTTTTTCAAGATCTTCAAACACTGCTGAGTCAGACTGTTTAGCAATAGCATTCAAAAGCCTCTTATCAACTTCTGTGAAACCGTGCTGGTTGTTTGAGTTTATGACACCAAAAACGCCCATAGTCTCTTCACTGACGACGATAGGAGTGCATATAGCGTTTTGAATATCGCTATTGACACGAGAGAACTCTTTAAGCTCCCCAACATCAAGAGTGGTTTTTGATATTTCATAAACAGCATTTGCGTTATTATGAACAAAGGTAGAAGATTTTAATCTTCCAGAAACCTTAAGCTCGGTCTTGTTGGTCTTCTTATTAAGCAGAAGGAAAAACGCGAGCTTAGAATCTATCATCTGCGTCATCTCCTGAAGGACTGCTTCCATCATAGTGTTGAAATCCTTGATAGTATCTCTTATACGATCAACAGCATAGATAGCTTCCAGTTCCTTGTCCTTGTTCTTAAGCTCTTCAGAACAATTAGCGTGCTGGATAGCACTAGATGTGTATTTGCAGATAAAAGTGAACAATGAAAGATCACGTTTCTTGAAGAGGGATTTCCTCTTATTTATGATTATGAAAATACCTACGACTTCCTTGTTGAATATCAAAGGCAAAGCGATGATGTTCCGAATCTTGCATTTTCTTAGTCTTCTGTGAAGCCTGGTATCATTGACGATGACGGGTTTCTGAGAACGGACAATATTATCGCAGATATCCCTTATCAAAGTACGATCCTCAAGAGGTTCAGAAGTATTGGTAGCTCCGTATTCGTAAGGGTTCTTGCTGTTCTTGTTATGGAGAATTATAAAAGCTTTTTCTACTTTTGTAGCCCTCACAGCTAAAAGAAGAATCTCTTTCAGAAGAAGATACTTTTCAGTATTAGATGCTTCTATCTCAGCAAGCTCATTCAGGACCTGGAGCCTTTCAGCCTGAGCCCTAATCTTTGTGAGCAACCTCTTAACTTTTTCAGATGATGCCATTATAATCTCTAACCCCTTATTAGTGGTGAAAAAAGTATCATAGCTACTATATAAATGTTTCTATTTATTCATCTCTTATCATCTCTTCTCGGGTGTCGGGGTATTTCTCTTAGGTTTAAGTATTTTCAGAAAAAGTTGTTAATATTTTTAAGTTATTCTGTTGTTTTTATTGTTTTTTTAAAAAAAAATATATTTTTTGTTCAAAATTTCTTTTTCTATGTGCTTTAAGCATTTCTTTTCTTTTTCTTTGAATTAAGCATTAAGTCACGATC
>JALWQS010000148.1 GCA_027083015.1 Candidatus Woesearchaeota archaeon | reverse complement strand
GTACTAATAGGAAGACCAAGATCAAGCACAAGATACTTCAACGGAACAATAGACGAAGTAAGAGTATGGAACAGATCATTAACAAGCGAACAAATAAAAGCACTATACCAAAACAAAACAGACCTTCTAGTATCACAAGAAACCACTATCGGAGACGTATGGAAAGCATGCATAACACCAAACGACGGAACAGAAGACGGAACAGAACAATGCAGCAACGACCTGACAATACTCAAAATAGAAGCGCCAAGACTGCTTTTACCGACAAACAACTCATTCGTGACAGACTCAAGAAATCCAGAATACTGGTGGAACAATACAGAAACACAAAGCCACTTCGCATACACATACAACCTATTGGTAGACAACGACTCAAACTTTGGAAGTCCGGAACTATCAATTACAGGGATAACAGAACAGACAGGAGACAACAGCACATACTGGACATCATCAGAACTCTCATTATCAGAAACATATTACTGGAAAGTAAAAGCAAACGACTCACAAGGAACAAGCGACTGGAGCGAAGTATTCAACTTCACAATCATACCAACATGGTCAGGAACAATGACAGTAGCAGAGATAGACTTTGGAAACATGTGCATCTTCTACAACCAAACAAAATGCGACCTGTACCACATGGGATCACACATAAATGATACACTAGACTGGAACCCGCCACCATACAAGGTAGAGAATACAGGAAACCTAAAACTCAAAGGATATGTAAATTCAACACCATTATGGCAGAGCGATTATTGGACAAATGGCACAGCAGAAGAATTTATACCTATGCCAAACAAGCTGTATAGGTACATGATAAAAGCCAACGAAAGCGGAACATACGACTGGGCATTAGACAGCGACTGGGTGAACATGACAAACGGATCAGCGATACTGTCATTCTATGGGATGAAATGGCAAAACGTATCAGACCTGATAGACCTGCACATATATCTGGAAGCACCAGGAGGAGAACCGGCAGGAGCACACTACTCAACAACCTATGTAACATTTGAACAGAACGAGACAATATAAGACCAACCTACAATACGAACATGAAAACAAAAAACAAAAAACAAAAAACGAGAATACAGAAAGAACAGATGCGAAAGGAACTAAAAGAAATATACAGAAAGATGCTACAAGCGACGGCACTTATCATAGCAATAACCATACTATCAAACACCTGCTATGGCCTTGGCATGGGAACTATGGCAAAAGAGATAGTCTATACACCAAACCAGATCACAAGCATAAACTATTACATCGTAAAAAATCCAGGAGAAAGAGTAACAGCAACACTGGAATTCAACGGAACGCTAAAAGATTACATAAGATTTGACATACCACACTACTGGTACAGTACAAAAGGAGACAAACTAAACTATTATCTGGAAAGAGAATTCAACCTAAGCACAACGACAAATGCCACACTCACATTCTACACAAAATATAACATAGAACACGGATGGGACTTTGGATACGTAGAAGTATCAACAGATAACGGAACAACATGGCACCAACTAAGCGGAACAGGAACAACAACATACAGAGATCCATCAGCATATGTTGGAGTGAGCGGAGCGCCAGCCTATACAGGCAGCGTCGCAAACTGGACATTCGAAACCATGGACCTGACACCCTACGCAGGAAACAACATAAAATTAAGATTCAGATATGTAACAGACGATGCATGGAGTGAACACGGATGGCTTATAGACGACATAGCGATACCAGAGATAGGATTCTTTGATGATGTTGAAAACGGAGAGGACGGATGGGAAACAAACGGGTGGGTAAGCAACAGCATAGACGACACAAGCAACAACCAACTGATACCACTAAAGATAGATTTCCAGATACCAGACAGTTTTACATGGGACGGGAGTGATGAGATAATAACAATCACCAGAATGCCTTGGGATGATAATGGGTTCAATCCATCAACAGTATCAACAGAGAAGATAAGAGTCAAACTGCCCAAACTAGTAAAATATGTTCCGCCAACACACCCCTCAGGTGGAGGAGGAGGCGGAGGGGGAACAGGACACCCTTATTATATCTATTCAGGGAACACAGTAACATTCTACGCGCCAGCCATAAGCCACTATTCAACCACAGAGATAAAACCAGGAAGAAATCTTGAAAGTGCAATAATCGACATCTCGCTGAAACTGGTCAGGAACCTAAGAAACGTAAGAGTAAGCCTGACAAAACTGCCGGGCAGACCGACAGACGTCTACGATCCGCTGGCAGAAGTCTATCAATACTTCCAGATAACCAAAAATATAGAATGTAATAGTGTCGATTCAGCTATAATAACTTTCTTCGTGACAAGCCAATGGATGGAAGAAAATAATGCAAGCACAGAAGACATAGTCATGATGAGATGGAACCAAGGAAACTGGCAAGAACTAATGACAAACTATGTCGGGATGGAAGGAAGCAACTACCTGTTCGAAGCGGAAACACCATGCTTCTCAACATTTGCGATAATGAAAAGAAAGAAAGAGATAGAAAAACCGATCATACAAGCAGAACCTACTGAAAGAGGCGACAAACTAGATACCGAAAGAGTCCTGTTCATAAGCGGAAAGAACTTCACCTTGGAAGACTTCAAGAAGATAATACTCATGAAAACATACGACGAGACAAAGTTGACAGAAGAACAACTAAAAGAGATGGATACGCTGCCGATAACGGAATACAAACCAGAAACAGAAGCAAAAGAGAAAGAAGAACCTGACAAAGAAGAAAAACCTTACGATGCGCTGAAAAAGACAGCAGTACAGACCATAACAGAAACATTAGGCCTGAAAAACAAAGAACAAAAACAAGAGATGAAAAAAGAAACCAAGAAAGAAACAGAGAAGAAAAAAGAATTTCCGATAAAAGATATTCTTCTGACAAGCGGAATCACCGCACTTCTGATAATCGCGGGGATCATAATAATAGCAAGAAAACCAAACACAGAGAACAAAAAAGAGAACAAAAAAGACAGAAAGAAGAAAGAGAAAAAGAAATAAAAGATGAGCAGGAACAATAAAAAAACAAAAAAAGGCAGATACAACTTTCTGATAGATGAAACAATATACTCCGAATTCTCAAAGATATGCGAAGAAGAAGGACTGGTCAGGTCAAAACAAGTAGAAAACATGATAAAAAAACTCATAGAAGAACACAAACAAGAAAACTAGAAGAGCAAACAAATAATCTATGATGACTAGACCAGCAAAAGATAACAAACCAACAAGCAGAGGACTAGCGATAAGCGCGTACAACAGTCAATCGTCTAACCAAACATACGCATATAATCCTTACCCTCAAGAAACTCCTCCTGCTTAACCTTAGAAACAGCATGGCGGAAATCAGCCTCAGAAACCTTACTGCGATTCTTGCGTATAGCAAAATAACCCGCTTCAGTACAGACAGCTTTGATCTCAGCACCAGAAAAACCATCCATCAAACGAGCAATCTTCTTAAGATCCAGACGTTTATCAAGAGACATCTTAGAAGTATGAATCTTAAGAATCTCAAGAATACCATCAATGTCAGGATTAGGGATCTCAATCAGACGGTCAAGGCGACCAGGACGAACGACAGCAGGATCCAAGATATCCTTACGATTGGTACAACCAATGATCTTAACATCACCCAAAGGCTTAAAACCATCAATCTCAGCCAAAAGCTGCATGAAGGTACGCTGAACCTCACGCTCACCACTAGTACCTACATCAACACGCCGAGAAGCAAGAGCATCAATCTCATCAATAAAGATTATAGAAGGGGCACGCTCACGAGCAAGCTGAAATATCTCTTTGATCAACTTAGCACCCTCACCGATAAACTTCTGAACCAACTCAGAACCGACAACCTCAATAAAAGTAGAATCTGTAGAGGAAGCGACAGCCTTAGCAAGCAAAGTCTTACCAGTACCAGGAGGACCATACAAAAGAATGCCCTTAGGAGGCTGAATACCCATCTTCTTGAACAAAGCAGGTTTCTTAAGAGGCAGCTCAATAACCTCCTTTATAGCCTCGGCCTGCTCATCCAAACCACCAACATCAGACCAACTAACCTTAGGCTGCTCAATGATAACATACTTCTCAACATTGAAAGACTTGGATACAGGAATCTTACGCAAAACCGTAAGGTTCTTCTGCTCAACAAGGACTGAATCACCAGGAGAAACCCCCTTAATATCCGGGCCCAAACCAACATAAAACTCATTACCATTATTCAGCTTAATAAGAACATTATCATCAAGAACATCTTTGATCTCGGCAACAAGCAGAGGAGGCTGCTGAAACTTCTCAAGCTCACGCTTAAGATTATTCAAAGACTCGCGAAGAAGCTTATTCTCCTGTTCCAAAGTCTGGATGTCAGAAGTATAACCTACAATAATACTGCTAAGAATCTCCTTCTCCTTATTCTCAACATCTGATTTCGTTTTTGACGGAGCCATGAAACTGAATAATAAAAGGTAGTTTATAAAGATTTGTATTTTATACCGACGAGCAGAAAAATCCATTATTCAACACCAACGTTCCACAATATTTATATAGATAAGAAAAAAAGATTTTTCCTGATGCAAAATGGTTGATGAAAGAACAAAAAAACTGGCGAAAGTGCTCGTAGAGCATTCAACAAAGATCAAGAAAGGCGACGTTGTGGTGATAAGTGGAGAAGTGATAGCTGAACCGCTGATCAAAGAAGTATATAGGCTATGCTTAAAAAAAGGAGCATACCCAAGCGTACATGTACAACTACCGGGTATGGGACCATTATTCTACAAGAACGCGAACAATGCACAACTAAAAAGATTCCCAGAAGTGACGATGTACGAGTCAAAAAAAGCAGACGCGTTCATAGGCATATGGGGAACAACAAACACCAGAGAGATGTCAAACATAGACCCAAAAAAGATGGCAATACGCTCAAGAGTAGTAAACCCGATATCAAAGATAAGGATGCAAAAAAGATGGGTCGGAACAGACTATCCAACAAATGCTTTAGCGATAGAAGCAGGAATGAGCCTGGAAGAATACGAAGATTTCTTCTACAAAGCATGTCTAGTAGACTATAAGAAGATGGAGAAAAAACACGCAAAACTAAAGAAGATAATAGACAAAGGAAGCGAAGTAAGAATCGTAGGGAAAAACACAGACCTAAAGATGAGCATAAAGAACATGGTAGCAAGCGCAGCATGCGGAGACCATAACGTACCAGACGGAGAAGTATTCACAGCACCAGAAAAGTACTCAGTAGAAGGACACATAGAATTCTCATATCCAGCGATAAGAGCAGGAAACGAAGTGGACGGAATATATGTGGAATTCAAAAAAGGAAAAGCGGTAGTCGCAAAAGCCACGAAAAACGAAAAATTCCTGAAAAGTATGCTAGGCATGGATAAAGGGAGCTCTTATCTGGGAGAACTAGGAATAGGAACCAACTACGGAATAACAAAATACACAAAAAACCTACTATTCGACGAGAAAATAGGAGGAACAGTACATCTGGCATTCGGAATGGGATATCCAGAATGCGCACCAAAAAACAAGAAAAACCTAAATGATTCCGCACTACACTGGGATATAGTTAAAGATATGAGACAAGGCGGAAGACTATACGTAGACGGGAAACTCATACAGAAAAACGGAAAATTCCTGATATAAAAGAAGTCAGGCGCGCAAGCCAAAAATCATCAAATATTTTTACTTCTACATATCAAATAGTCAGGTTCCAACAGCTACTTCCTTATAACCAAAAGATTCTTACCCGTCCTAGTAAGAAGTCTAGGGCCCTTCTCAGTAACAAGCAAAGTATCTTCAATACGGATACCGAGTTTTCCGGGAAAATAGATGCCGGGCTCAACAGTCATCGCTGAACCCACAGAAAGAACACCAGATCCCTTCTTAGTGCGCCTGACAAAAGGCCGCTCATGACAATCAAAACCAACACCATGACCGACAGAATGATTCATAAACTTAGAATAAGAACCCAAAAGCTTCTTTGAAAAAACATCAATATCAAAAAAAGAAGTCCCGGGACGAGCCAGTTTCAAAGACTCCTGCTGAGAACGAAGAACAAGATAATACAGCTCAAGATCCCTATCAGAAGGGCTGCCGATAAAAAAAGTACGAGTCATATCAGCACTAAGGCCCTTATAACGAACACCATAATCAATAACACAAAAACCCTTTCTCAATGGCTTATCATCAGGGATATGATGAGCCTTAGAAGCATTAGGACCAGAAGCCACTATAGGAGAAAAAGCAGGTTCGAGACCCAAACGATAAGTCTGATCAAGAATAAAAGCAGCAATTTCAGACTCCGAACCAAAACGCTTAAGGTTCAAAAAAACCTTGTGGAAGATATCATCAGTGATCCTACAAGCCTTAGCAAGAAGACGGACCTCTTCAGGAGTCTTGACCTGACGAAGATCAGATAAGATACCCGAAACATCAACATAACGAGCCTTATGAAGCCTCTTAAGACGAGACAAAGAATTAACAGTGACAGAATCAAAATCAAGACCGACAACGCGTTTAGAAGAAAGAAGACGCTTCAAAGAACCAAGCATATCAGAAGATCTTCTTATGTTCCTAATACGAGAATACTTCTTAGCAATAAGATAATCCATCTCATGAACCAAAAGAACAGAAGAGGAAGGGGTAACAAAAAGAATGCCCTGAGCAGGAGAGCCAGAAAGATAAAGAAAATTAGAAGACGGCTTCTCTAAAGTATTTACAAACAAAGCAGCCCCAAAACCTTTTTTCTTCAGGATACGCTGAAACTCATTAAGCCTCATACTAAAACAAAAATATTAATAGTATATAATCTTTTGGCTGATAAAATGAAAAAAAAGAGACTCAAAAACGGAATAACAGTGCTAAGCAAGCACAGAAACACAGATACAGTAACAATACTGGTGCATGTAGGAACAGGATCCAACAATGAACACCCAAAAATAGCAGGCATATCACACTTTCTAGAACACATGATATTCGAAGGGACAAAAACAAGAAGCAACAGAGAGATAGCAGAGGCTATAGAGAACGTAGGAGGAGAATTCAATGCTTCAACAGCCAATGAAAGAACAGTATTCTACGCCAAACTGCCAAAAAAACACTTCGAGTTGGGACTGGACATACTATCAGACATACTCATAAACCCATCATTTGACCCGAAAATATTCGAAAAAGAAAAAAAAGTAGTCCTTGAAGAGATAAAGATGATAAAAGACCAACCATTATCATACCAATGGGTACTGTTCGAAAAAACACTCTTCAAAAAACACCCGACAAAAAATCCTGTATACGGAAGAACAGAAACCGTCAGAAAGATAACCGTAGAACAGATGAAAAACTACTATAAAAAATGGTACGTACCAGGCAACATGAGAATAAGCATAGTGGGAAACGTAAAAAACCCGTTCCCAAAAGCAGAAAAGTACTTCGGAAAGATGAAGAGAAAAGCCGTACCAAAAACCAAAAAGACCAAAGAACCAGCAGCTACAAGAAAAGAGATCAAGAAAGAAAAAAGAAAGATAAACCAAGCGTACTTCATAATGGGAAACAAGACCGTGCCGAGAATGCACAAAGACTCATTCGTACTCGACGTTATAGCAACAATATTTCACAAAGGGATATCAGGAAGGATAACAAACGAGATAAGAGTAAAAAGAGGGCTGGCATACAGCGCAGGAGCCCATCACGAAACAGAAAAAGACTACGGATTCTTCGCATTCTACCTGAACACAGACAAAAAAAACATAGAACTATGCAAAAAGATAATCTTTGAAGAGATAAAAAAACTAAACAACCTAGAAACAAAAGAGATAAATGACGCGAAAGAACACATAATAGGAAAAAACCTAGTGGAAGAAGAAGACACGGAAAGATTAGCAGACCAGATAGCATTCTGGGACTTCATAAAAGACGAAAAGATGACAAAAGAATATATGTACAGAATAAGACAAGTCACAAAAAAAGACATACTAAAAGCAAGAGACAAATACCTAAATAAGAACTACACACTCATACTATTAGGAGACGTATGAAGAGCATAAAGAAGAAAAAACAAAAGAAACAAAATGAAGACAAAAAACCTTAACGTGTAACCCGGAAAGATCTTACCTGCTCAAGAAGCTTCTTAGCGTTCTCGTCCTTCTCAAAATGCTCCCTTACAGGCTTAACAAGCTCATTGATGTATCTGGCAACAGCCACCTTAAGATCAGCAGGATGAAGCTCACCAGCAGAATAGATCCTGACAAGCTCATCATAACCATGAATCTCAAGATTACCACCCCATTTCTCAGGCCGCTCAACCGTAATCATCGGAAAACGCTCAAAGATGAGATACTTACAATACTCCATGATAGGGTTGTCAGCAACAATCTTCTCAGGACAATAAGCCTTCCGGATCTTCCTCTTGATATCTTCTTCAGAATCAGTCATAAAGATAGCAGAATCAGGATTAGACTTTGACATCTTCATAGCAGTAGCGCGAGCTACAGGATCCAAATCACCCTCGGGAGGAGCCTGCAAACCCATAAGCATATGATGAGAGACCACAACAGGCTTCCAAAAACCAAGCTTAGGGCCGACCTCACGCGCCAACATATTAACCTTACGCTGATCCATACCCAACTGACAGATATCAGCCTTCAGATAAAAGATATCAGCACACTGCATACAAGGATAAAATATCTGAGAAGCATAAAGAGTCTCAGACTCAGAACGACCCATGATCTGACTGCAACGAAGAATACGTTTGACAGTAGAAGTCCTAGCTATATTCATCACAGTCTTCCAATACTCAACATCCTTCATAGCCTCATTAGCCCAAATAAACTCAACATTCTCAAGATCCATGCCGCTAGCTTTCCAAACCTCAATCATATATTTACCAACAGTCTGAATCTTATCAAGATCACCACCAAGCTTATTATTAGCCCAAGCAAACCAATCAGCAATCCAGATCTTGAACTTAACACCTGCCTTAGTCATCTTATTAACATTTATAGCGCGCAAAATAGCCTGAGCAATATGAAGCTGACCAGAAGGTTCCATACCATCATAAGCGACAATCTCCCTGCCAGACTCAAGAAGCTCACGAAGCTCATCCTCCTCAATAATCTCCTCACCAACCTGACGAATAAGTTCCAACTTAGCATCCGTATCCATGAAAATCACCATAAAAGATGAAAAATGACATATATATAAAGGTTTATGCGAACAAGAAAAAGAACAAGGAACAGATTATAAACTAGCAAAAAACAAAATAAAAAACTTTATATATAAAAGTGGGTTATGAATTACTACTAAGCAATGTTATTAAAGCCCGCAGTCCGTGCTTTTGACGCTTAACAAGAGGGGTAAAAAAATGGCAGAAGAAGAAAAAAGATTCGCTCGTGAGATCATAGGAAAAACAGTCGTATCAAAAACCGGCAAAAAATTTGGTGAAGTAGGAGACATCGTTTTTGAAGCCAAAACAGGAGAACTAATACACATGATTCTGGTAAATCCAACACCATACAGCGAAAAACTAGAACTAGAAAAAGACAAACAAGGAAATATACTAATACCATTCTCAGCTCTACAAGCGATAGGAGACTTCATGGTGATCGCTGAAGAAGACATAATATGAAGCACTAAGCTTCCAAATAATTCTTTTTCTTCCAAAACATTTATATTTCTCTGAAAAATATAGGTCTCAAGAGAAAAAATGAACGAAAGAGCCATCTGGACAGAGAAATACAGACCAACAACATTCAAAGAAGTATTAGGTCAGGACGCAGTAGTAAGCAGAGTAGAAGCATTCGTAAAACAGAAAAACATGCCACACCTGCTATTCTCAGGACCAGCAGGAGTAGGAAAAACAACACTATCATTAGTCATAGCCAAACAACTCTTCGGAGAAGGATGGAAAAATAACTTTCTAGAACTAAACGCATCAGACGAAAGAGGAATAGAAGTCATACGCAACAAAGTGAAAGACTTCGCAAGAACAAGAGCGATAGGAGACGTACCATTCAAGATCATATACCTGGACGAATGCGATGCTCTCACAAAAGAAGCACAACAAGCATTAAGGAGAACCATGGAGAACTACACTCAAACCACAAGGTTTATACTATCATGCAACTACAGCTCAAAGATCATAGACCCAATACAATCAAGATGCGCAATATTCAGGTTCAAACCATTACCCGAACAAGACGTCAAAAAACTAGTAAAGCACATAGCGGAAGCAGAAAACATAAAGATAGACGAAAAAGCAGTAGATGCGCTATACCTGATATCAGAAGGGGACTGCAGACGAGTAGAAAACATACTACAAAGCGCAGCAGTACTTACAGACAAGATAGATGAAGACACCGTATTCTCACTAGCAAGCGTGGCAAGACCAAAAGAAGTCAAAGAAGTGCTGGAACTAGCACTAAAAAACAGATTCGAAGAAGCAAGACAAAAACTGCTAAAAGTCATGCTTGACTACGGACTGAGCGGACTAGACATAATAAAACAGATACAAAGAGAGATCTACAACCTTGAACTTGATGGAAGAAAAAAGATGCAACTAGTAGATAAGTGCGGAGAATGCGAATTCAGGATGACAGAAGGAAGCGATGAGTTCATACAACTAGAAGCATTCCTCTCACAAGTCGCCCTAATAAACACGTAAAGCTAAACCTAAAAATAAGCAGACAAAAACTGCAAAAAAAGAGGACCGATGGAAAACAAAATACTTGAAGACCTAAAAAGAAAATCGGACGAGTTCTTAAAGACAAACCAAGGTCTAACAGAACTAATAAGCAAATTCTCACAAGAAATAGAAGAGCTAAAAAAAGAGATAGAAGAAAAAAAAAGAAATGAAAACAAACTAAAAGAAGAAAGAGAAAAAGCAAAAAAATACGCTGAGGAAAAGGAACAGATCCTGCAAGAAACAGGAAAAGCGCTTGAAGAAACAGCAAAAGAACTTCTCAACAAAAACAACGAACTACAAAGAATCACACAAGAACACAAAAAAGCAAAAGAACTGCTTGTACTAAAAGGAGAAGAGAACAGGATACTGAAAAATAAGCTTATAGAAAAAACAAGAATTCTAGAAGAACTGAAGAAAGAAAAAGCAGCCACCGACCAAC
>JALWQS010000147.1 GCA_027083015.1 Candidatus Woesearchaeota archaeon | reverse complement strand
GATATCAACAGCGCAGATATCAGCACCAATAACCTTAGCCGTCTTGACAGCCAGATCACGGATCTTATAATCAATATCGATCTTACGGCCCTTACCGCCAGCATGAAGGTTAGCGCGTTTCTCACCCTCTTCAGACTTACGCTCCATAGCAGCAACCACCTTATCACCGACGACAATCACACGGATATCCTTACCGCCAGTCTCAACATAACGCTGGATGATAACAGGCTGGTTCAAAGCACTCATAGCATCAAGGATAGAAGAAGCAGAATTATAAGAATCAGCAAACATGACGCCCTTACCCTGAGTACCAGAAGGAAACTTCATGACGATAGGATAAGATATACGCTCCAGGATCTTCTTAGCAGACACCGGACTAGCACTTATGTAAGTCTCAGGCATAGCAACATTATGCTTCTGAAGCTCAAGATGAGTAAGCAGCTTATCATGACCGATAAGAAAAGCTTCAGGCTTAAAAGGAAGATAAGTAGTGCCATAAAGAACAGAAGCAACACTATTAAGGATCTGAAGGTACCTAAAAGAACCTTTGAGATAAACACAATCATACTCCTTCAAAGGCTCACCATCATTAAGGATCTTAGGCTTCTTACCGCCAAGATCAACCTCAAGAAACTTAAGGTTTATATCATCAACCTCTTCAAAATACTTCTTCATAGCATTATAAGTCCATAAAGAACTTGTACTTCCCAAACTGATCAATGCGGCTCTCATCTAAGATCTCCTTCCATCTCCTTCTTTAAACACAATCTTCTTTAAACATCATTTAGGCACTTCCTTAACAGGATCTATAAGAAACCCCTTAAGAATGCTCTGACCTATCAATACAGGATACTTCATCTCAGCCCTGTCAGCGATGGTAAAATCAGTCTTGAACTCCTTATCAGCCAAGTGAACCTTAGCCTGAACGACGGCACGCAAAGATTTGCCACTGGCAGACTTGACGATCTTAGTCTTAAGTATGGGACCTAAAGACAACTCTGCAGCAAGCCGAACATCAATAGATGACTTAGTAGCACCAGTATCTATGCGACCCAAAACCTTAGCGCTCTTACCAGTAGGTCCTGTAATCACTACAGGCTCAACAAGACCAATCACAGTCTTCTTATTATATTTGATCACGATATTCTTATTATCGCCCATAAGTCCAAGCATCATAAATCACCAAAACCATAAAACCTTATTTTAATCATAATCTTCTTCGTCTTTCTTATCCTATTGTTCCTCTTCCTTTTCAAGACTTCTTGTTTTCCAGACTTTCCTTAAGCTCTTCCTCAGACTTTTTCTCCTGCTCATCTACCGTGGGGGTATCAGAAGCAGGTTTCATCGTCGGGAACAGTATAACATCACGTATACTCTCAGCGCCAAGGAGCATTATAGCCATCCTATCAACACCAAAACCTAAACCGCCAGCAGGAGGCATACCATACTCTATAGCCTGAACAAAATCCTCATCCATAGGATGCGCTTCTTCAGCACCACCGCGCAGTTCCTTAGCCTGCTCTTCCAACAACTTCCTCTGAAGCACAGGATCATTAAGTTCTGAATAAGCATTACATATCTCAGCGCCTAAACAATAACTCTCAAAACGTTCGATAAGATCAGGATTACCCCTCTTAGGCTTGCAGAGAGGAGTGCTCTCCTTAGGATGATCAATTATATGAACCGGCTGGATAAGCTTATCCTCGCACAACTCTTCAAACAACAACTGGATAGCCAAACCCCTGGAAAAAGAAGTATCATACTCAATATTATAATTGACAAGAAGCTGTTTCAGACCCTCATCATCCAAAGGCTCAACATCAATACCCATAAGATCCTTCAAACAACCTTCCATAGTCATCCGAGGCCAAGGAGCCTTGAAGTCAAGCTCAACCTCCTCGCCACGATACATCCGCTTGATCTTAGTCGTGCCATGGATCTTCTTAGCAAGGAACTCAACCATATTCTCAAAGATCTCCATAGTCTTCTCATAATCAATATAAGCATGATAAAACTCAAGCATAGTAAACTCAGGATTATGGGTAGCATCAACACCTTCATTCCTGAAATTCTTACAGATAGTAAAGACCTTCTCAAAACCACCGACAAGCAAACGCTTAAGATAAAGCTCAGGACTTATAGATAAGTACATAGTCATATCCCAAGCATTGATATGAGTGATAAAAGGCCGCGCATTAGCTCCTCCATAGATGGTCTGCAAAGCAGGAGTTTCCACCTCGATGAAACCAAGACTATCATAATACTCACGGATATACTTTATCATCAGACTGCGCTTAAGAAACATATCCTTAACATCCTGGTTCATGATAAGATCAAGATACCTCTTCCTGTAACGCAACTCCTTATCCTTAAGACCATGATACTTCTCAGGCAAAGGCCTCAAACTCTTACAAAGAAGCTCAAAAGACTCAGCATAAACAGTTATCTCACCAGTCTTAGTCGTGAAAATATGTCCCTTTATACCTATGATATCACCAAGATCGGATTTCTTCAAGACCTTATAAGAAAGCTCACCAACATCATCCTTACGAACATAGACCTGAATCCTGCCAGTCTGATCCTGAAGATGAAGAAAAGTAACCTTGCCCATCTTCCTCAACTGCATAATCCTGCCAGCGACAGAAACCTTATCAGAAGTTTCCTGCTCAGGATCCAGACCTGAATATCTAGAAAGCAGATCAGCAGCATTATCCTGCTTATCAAAAGAGTAAGGATAAGGTTCAACACCCATCTCTCGCAAAGCTTTAAGCTTATCCAAGCGTTCCTTTATCAACCTATTATCTTCTAAAGCCATATATATACCCTAAGATGCAAAATTATAGCGTTTTTATAAATATTGTGGTTGAGGAGATTGTTTACTCATCAATAGAAGATGTGAAGCCAACTGCAAGGTCCAGAACAAGAGAATCATGCGTACTGATAAGTCTTGCACTCTAAGTTATAGTTCTTGGCATAAACTCACAAGTCAATGACCAACACAACCAATAAGATCAAACAACCAATAAGATCAATCTTCAGTTCAGAAAATATTTTTCAACCAATCCCATAACCTGCTTAGCAACCCTTTCTTTCCCTTTTCTTCTTCATCGTTCGTCGTTTTTGTTGTAGTGTTATCTTCTGTCTGCCCTGCTGCCTTTCTTTCTTCTGTAGTGTCAGAAGTCTTGTTGTTCTCCTTGTCTTCCTTAACCACCCCATCCAAGGTTATAGTTGCCGGTATCTCGAAAGCTTCTTCCTCACCTTCCTTTTTAACATTGATCGTGTGGGTTATATCAAACTTCGTCTCTTCAAATCCTTTTGGCAACCGCACCACATAGGAGTAGGCAAGTATCTCCTCTCCAGGTTCCAGTTTTTCCCGCTCAAGATCTCTCTGTCCTGAAACCTGCTTAGAGCCTTTTGGTATAGAATCCACAATATTAAGGTCTGTCAGTTCATAGTCCTTGATGTTCTTTATCCTGACCGTTATGTTGATATACTTCTGTCCAGCAGTCTCATTTATCAGGTGATGATCCTCTTTTATGTCAAGTATCTTCTCAAAAGGCTCTATTGTCATCATCCCTGTCTTTGAGAAATCAAATCTCATCCCTTTAGAGTTCAGGTACCACCCTGATATGTTGAACAAGTATTCCTGTTCTTCATTGGTAAGCGGAGCATACATGATCTTATTAAGCGCATAATGGCTCTTTCCAGGCTCAAGAGTTATGGATCTCCAACCTCTACGACTGGTAAGGTCTGATTCAAAGTCTATGGAGTCCACTGTTATGGTCTTTGATCCCCGGTTTGTCACCTTCACTTCAGCCATGAACTCTCCTCCTGCCTTGACTGTTGAAGGTGTTATATTCACAGATGCTACTATGTCAGATACTCCAGCAGTGAATGTATCGGTCTTTTCTTCTGAGAAAGTGTTGCTCATTGTCTTGAATGATGCTTTGCTCTTTATCTCATGCAGGCCTTTCTTCGTCTCTTTGAAAGTAAATTCCAGCGTCTTTGTATCTCCGGGTTTTAGCAGATCAACATCATCTGAACTATAGGTAAGTGTCGGCGCTGTTCCTTTCAAGTCCGATCCTCTGCTCACCACTATCGCCCCTTCAGGCACTATTATGTTAAGGTCGGAGTTGAGGTTCTCTGTCCCTTCGTTCTTTATCGTAGCTGTATAGGTTATCTCCTCACCTAGCCCTGCTGATCCTGTTGAGAGGTTCGTAGAGAAATCGTAGGGTTTCTGTACTGTGAAATTTACGGAGGAGGAGTACTTATTCACTATCTTATCTTTGTGAGGGTAGCTTACTTCTGCTTTTGATTGATATGTTATGAAGTCTTTAAATTTTAACGTGTAGCTGAACGTGTGGCTTTTTTCAGGGTCCAGGCTTCCTGCCCATTCAGCCTGGTTCAAGGCCCTGTTTATCGACGGTCCGCTGATCGTGACTTCCGGGGGATACCTGTCCTTATAATTTATCGAGGTTGCTCTTTCTGTGCCTTTGTTCGTTATCGTGACATCCACCGTCACTTCCTGGCCAATCAACGGCGTCGTGTCACTTATATCCCTGTCTATCGTTACATCAGGCCCAAATTCAAGCACCCGGATATCTGTTTCTGACATTCCCTGGCCAGTCTCATCATCATACCCTGCTGTTGCTTTGTCGACACAGTATTGCCTGTCCTGATAATCCTCGCATTCGTGGAGCTTGATGAGTATCCTGTCCTCGCCGATAGCTAATGACAGTTTCTCAGCTGACGGATAATATCTTGCTATGTGCTTAACTCCCTGTATGTAGAACGGTTCATTGTCTTTTATCGTTCCTTCGAACAGCGTTTCTGCAGTCACCATAGGAATGAGAAATATCGCAATCATTGATGCTATGATAATGATCTTTGCGAATGGATTATTTCTTGTTCTTCTTCGCATCTTCATCCTCTTTTATCCCTTATCAAGATGATCGGGGTTTTATATTTTTTGCTTTTATGACTTCTTTTCTGGCGAATATAACCTGTTCTTCCTAGTAGCCAGGAAGTATCACCCTTTCAAGCTCTTCTGTGTATAACCCGTTGATCCCCCGCTCTTTCGCTTCTGCGTCTGTGAACAGCATTATCATCCTTAATCCTGGCAAGGGCTCTTTTCCCCGTTCCAGGATGATGTTTTCAAGAGCCCTTTTTTTCTCACTCAGAGTTTTAGGCCTTGTTCTTTTTAGTTCTCTCTTCATATAGGACAGGTCTTCTCTTGTCACGCCAGCTATCAGCTTTACTTCTGCCTGTTCTGCAGATCTTTGTGAGGGATAAATCCTTATCCTATGGTCATACCCAAAGTCTATTATCCGGGTTTTTGTATGGAATTTTGCTCCTCTGTATGCTGCTGGATCTAGCTCTTTTCTCAGTCGCATCTCTTTTCTTAGTCCCGTAATTTCTTGGAAACTTCCTTCTATAAGCATCTCGTTCTCTTCTATGAGCATCTCATTCTCAATATCTATAACAAATTCCAGCTTCTGATCCCTATGCGCATCGGTCATTTTTACCAAGCCTTTCTTTATTCTCTTCTTTTCATCCTGAAGCAGGTCACTTCTATCCTCTGTATCTTTCTTTTGTGATAGTCTTGTGTTCTCTTGAGCGGAAAAGCAAATCTCCACTCATGCGTCACTTCAAATCCTGCGTCTTCACTTATCGCCCTGACAAATCTTTCCGTCGAGCTCTTATGAAAACTGTATATCATATCTGAAAGTTCAAACGCTTTTTCCAGAAATTCTTTGTCAGCATGCTCTTTTCTTGTACCGAACGGAGGGTTTTGTATCACGACATCAGCTTTTCTGCTGAACTCTGAAACTGCCTTGTTAAACAGTTGATATCTTCTTTGGTCTATACCAGTCGCTTCCAGATTTTTTTCCGCCACCTTCAGAGCATCTTTGTCCGTATCCACAAGATAAACCTTTTCTGCTCCCAGCATGAGCGCACCTATACCCAGGATCCCTGTTCCGCATCCTAAGTCTGCGATCGTCTTTCCTTCTATATCTCCCAAAAGGGACGCATTCCATAGTACGCTTGCTGCTATCTCTGAGTCTGTCGGGTATTGTTCAAGCCCGACATCCGGTCTTGTGAATGTCTCCAGTCTCGACAGTGATACTGCAAGGCCTGATTTTGATGATATCATTTTCTACCTCTATCCTGCGGAGATGTCCATCTTTTTATGTTATTCTATGATTTGTTCATTCTCTTCTGTCAATTCGTTTCCAATCCACGTTTTTATGCTCTGATATGAGTTTCCTGAAAAACCTTTTAGCGTATCATTAAGCGCTGTTCTTTATAAATTTTAGTATAGGAAATCAGGGAAATGGGGGAAAAATCGGAAGATTTATATACTTCCTTTCACAGAGCATAACACAGGCATTTAAGACGCTAAAGAGGCCTCGTGACCCTTATGCGCCTCCCACCATCAGATTGTTGTCAAGCACATCATTGTTGATGGTTGCCTTAAAATATAGTTTACAGAAATAACATCAAAGAATACAAATATATATTAATAGAAGACACCGACGTTAGCATGTGGGGGTGAGTATTTTGTCAGATAGTAGTATAAGAGAGGTTTATTCAGACTTGCTGGAACACATAGATAATGTGGCTGCAGATATCCGCGGCGAACTTGATGATCATCTGCAATCCATAAATGATAATACTGAAGAGATTTCTATCCAGAACTCAGCGATCTGCGAGATTGACAATCGTCTTAACAAACTTGAAGAAAAACTTGACAAGGTACATTTCATGTTCAAGCAGTTGCTGAACCGTTCATTAGTCTCTGTAGATCTTTCAAAAGATGAACAGAAATCTTTCCTCACACTCTACACACATGATGGTTTCCTTTCTGTTCCCGCAATCTCAAAAAGAACAGGTATGGAACATGATTCTGTCGAAGAATCATTGATGTCTCTTATGGATAAAGGCGTTCCTGTCGAACGGGAGATCATAGACATGCAGATATATTTCCGTCTCAACAAGGAGTTCCGTCTGCGCCAGGCCAAAGAACAATTGATAACCGTAGATCCTGAGATCAAACAGCAGTTCCAAAATGCACTGCTTAAAGAATTTTTTTCATCCTGATATTCATCCATAAAACTTCCTACATGTCTAACCTCTCGGCATACGCGGCAACGCGTATGCTATCACCCCCTTTACTTTCTTAGACAGCAAGAGAGCCTGCTTGTTTTAACATATTTTAAATACTATCTCATGTTTAAGATTCTTTGCAGGTCATCCTGACTGCTCAAACACATAAAATGGGTATGTGAAAAAGAAAGAAGAAAAGAGGGATATGCTTGTTAAAGGAAGATAAACATAAGCTGTTAAGTCTTTTCTCTAAGGATAACATCGCGCTATTTGATTCCATCCTGAGCAAGTACCCGGATTTTGTCTCTTTGAACTATCTTCTAACATCTTCCAGAACAGTTGCTGAACTTGAAAAACGCCTGAAGCCTTTTCGTCAGGACCTGGAAACAGAATTTGATCGCGCAGGGTTGAAGGAGTGGTTTGTTTCCTTGATAAGCCTTAAGTCTTTAGCCCTCAAGCTTAAGATCACTGATGTTGATATTCTTTTTTCATCTCTTCCATTCTTCACTAAATACAGTTCTTTGTTGAGTATAGACATCACTGACGAGAATTCTCTCGATGAGTTCTTCTGCAGGTTCTGTTATTCTTTCGGCAGGGAGTATGGAGTAAAGATATATCTTGTAGGCGGTTATGTACGCGATAAGATCACAGGTTTCATAAGCAAGGACATTGACGTTGATATCTCAGGGAGGATCCATGAGTTTGCCGACCTGTTTGTTGTCGTTTCTCATATTGTTTCAGGAGAGCTGTTTCATGCTGTACGTGCAGCAGGTGAAAACTTTCACATAAATACCCACGGGCTTAAGGATGCTGGATATGATATCAATCTAAAGGAAGATATCATTTCATCTCTAAGAGAAGCAGATTTTACGATCAACGGAATAGCTATCGACCTGACCCCCAGCATCCCTTCGAAAAGTTTTGTCATATTTATCCATGATCTTATCTATAAACCCAAGCTTGATAAGAGACATTTCGATAAGTTGGTATATCCTGATGAGAGCTTCCTCGATGATGCTTTGAATAAGGTTTTTCGTATCACTGATTATCATAAGAGCGGTAAAAGAAAGATCGATCTGGGAGGCAGGGCTTTCAAGTTCTTTGAACGCCAGTTTGAATCATATGATAAACAAGGTTTTACTTTTGAACCCGCATCTTTGACTTTCCTGATATCCAATTCAGGTTTTGCCAGGCTGGCTCTGAAGAAGAAACTCATTAAGTTTCATTTTAAGCTTGACGAGAAAAAAGCCTTTAAAGATACAAAGATATTACAGCTATTGATTCTCATAGAATCATTTCGTAACACCAGTTCTTCAAAAACCCTGCAGGATTTTCTGCACACGCACCAGGATAAGCTCGAAGGCTTTTCTTCTGCCGATATCCTAAGAGCATGGAGGCTTTCTCTTAAGGAGATCTACCTTGCTCTTGAAGAGCACATCTTTTCTCTTTCTGACAGAAAGGATTTTCGCGCGTTCATAAGTTTCTTGAAGAAGAAAGGCATAGATCTTAATTATTACGGTCTGGATGAGATCAAAAGGTTATTTGAGTCTCCTGATGATCCTCTGCTCAAGTTTGTCTTCGAGACTAAACGCGATGAAGGGAAAGCGATCGGAAACCTTGTCAAGTCCATTTCCGGAACGGCAAAGTGGCTAAAGAACTTTGAGGGTGATGAAGATGAACGGGTCTATTCTTGCTTGAAGACCCTCAATTCTCAGTCTGCTTTCTTATCTTCTCTGATAGGCGATTATAATATCGAGAACCTTCATCATCTAAAAGTGGCTGATCTAAGTAAACGTGTTAGAGGCGTCATCAGATTGTGCGCTTTAGTGGCTGATGTCAAACCTGAAAATATTGATTCTGTCCTTGAAAGGCTTAAGAAATCAAGCACTATCTCGGATCTTGATCTCGTATTCATCAAGTCTTTGTATTTCCTGATTCGCAAGCTTGTCGCAGCAAGCCATCTGATTGATGATGACCGCTTCATACGCAACACTGCTTTTGATATATACTCCCTGTTCTCCAAGTCTCTGACGAGACGCTTCAAAGATATCCTAAAGGTCTTTGATTTTAGAAAACACGTTTTCGATGGTGCTGTCCGGATACTGAAAGCTCTTAAGGCTTTACAGGGCACTAAATACGCCAATCCAGTCTATGATATAGACATCTCTGCTATGACCCTGGCCGCTGACAAGATAAAGAAAATCATGCGCAATGATGATCTGATGGAATATCTTTCCCGACCTTATCTCCCTTTGGATAAGCAGGAGGTCATACTTTCCGGCCTTAAAGGCAAAGAGATAGGTGATTTTTATAAGGCTTTGACCCGTCACAAGTTGGATTCTCCAAGACGTCTGACTGTTGAGGAAGCCCGTTCATTCCTCAAGGAATATGCGGCTAAGATCAAGAAAAAAGTAGCTGTTGCCAGTTAAGATTCTTCTCCGGAGCGATTAGATATCTTCAGGATCTTTTCGTTCATACATCTTTACTATGATGCTTTCTGGTGCATGCAAAAGATATCGCGTTTCAGGTATAAGAACATAATCGGCGATCTCCAATTCCTTGACTTTGTTGTAAGTAGGCAAGAATATCCTTGCGTGTTCATCATAAGACCATGTCAGCACCCGGGATCTGAAATAGAATGTCTCATGATGAAGAGTAAGTACCCTTTTCGGCAGCATTCTTTCAATATTGAATGAGTTTATTCCACCCTCGACTAAAAGCACGTCTATGTTTGAGTCTTCTTTAAATCTTAACCTGTACTTTGCTATTATGCTTGCGTATTCCTGCAGCTTCTCCCACCTTTCTCTGAACTCTTTCGGTAACTCTTCTGGGGCTTCCTGGTAATTCCTCGTCTCTTGTTCAACCTGAAGTTCCAGATTTGATAGCTCGTCAGCTACATCCGGTTCGTATGTTGGTGGTTGACTCAAGTCAATATGTTTTACAAGTATTCCCATAGATCTTAGTGCTGAGTGGAATGCTAAGGATTGCGCTTCAGCGTAATAGAACATATTACCCAAAGGTTTTTTCATAATCTCCTGATATAGATCTGAGATGGTCTCTATCATTTGTTTTCCTCTCCGTCCAACAATTCTGTCTCTTCTGTTTCTATAATATGATAATTTTTTCCTATTCCTTTGAGTTTACTAAGGCAGATCACCTGCGTCTCTCCCTGTATGTATTCATAGTGGATATGCATGTGCCCACAGAATAGATATCTTGGTCTTGTCTTATCTACCAGCTCTTCTATGCCACCGTTGGGTCTTTCTCTCTCTATCCTTAATCTTTTTTCACCCGTCTGTCCTTCCAGGGTTTCTTTTTGGATCCTTATTTGATCTTCTGCGCTTTCTCTTATGATTATCGGCCTGAAAGGCCATTCATGAGTTAGCAATATGTCAAGTTGTTGCTCTTCAAGTCTTTTGAGGTCTGATTCTGTAAAGTATGCTCTGTCTCTCAGGAAGAACTCTTTTTTTCTTTCATGTTTATAGAACTTATCTGAGTATATTCCCGATAACCCCCCTATCGTCAGACCTCCTAAACCTATTGTTCCTGCCCGCCCTATGAAATAGAGGTTTCTTATCAGTTCCCCCCCTTCATCATACTCTTCCAGCACATTAAAAGCTTCGTGGTTTCCGCCTATAAAGAATGTTGGTATCGGAACTTCTCCTTTTCTGTGAAACTCCGCATAATCTTTCACTACTCTGAACTTTGGAAGTGTGGGAAAGAATTTCAGGTCTTTTTTATCCCTTATAGTCTCAAAATCCCCGACTTGCAATATAGCATCTACTCCTTCTCGTTCTGCTATACGGTATAATTCTTTGAGTTCTCCGTGTACATCTCCAAAAATGCCTATTCTCATGTTTCCCCCTGTGTTATCCCAGAGTTTTTGGTTCTGGTTGGTGTCTGGTAAGGCTTTCCCTTTTAAAAAACTACCGAAAATGACTACTAAACAATGACAATAAATCAAAATATTTAAAAAGGCAGGTGTTATCCTAAGACAGAGGGAGTTTTAGAGTGTAAAGACTTCATTTAGCCAAATTGGCGGTATTACAGGTTAT
>JALWQS010000146.1 GCA_027083015.1 Candidatus Woesearchaeota archaeon | reverse complement strand
GAATATGCTCTTGAACAGCTCGGTCGCGGAAACCTTAAACCCGGTGATTTCATCTACCAGCCGAGAGTTGAATTAAGGATCAGCAGGTCATCGACCAGACTTTTTTTCTCCGACAATATAGGTCTTGCTTATGAGCTTGCAAGAAGAGCTGAGGATTCTTCTTCAGGTTTTTCTGCTGAACTTAGTGAGGACGGCGCTGTCTGTTTTGTCAGATATGACCATTAAGGAACAGCTTTCTTTTGTTTTACCATTTTGTTTTACCTTTTGATCAAAGGACCAATATGGCTCCTGCTATTATCAGCAATATACCTATGAGTTTCTGCAACAATATTTCTCTTGATATCTTCTCGTATATGATGCTTGGTAAGAACATGCTCAATAGTGTTGCTGAGATAAAGACGAATAATGGTTGTGTACCTACTACTGCCATGACTAATGATACCGGACCCAAGGATATGGCTACTGAGAATATGTATAATGCCAGAGATGTCAAAGCTCCGTTCAGTATCAGATGTTTTACGCCTTTGTTAGCTTTCTTTCTTATGTGCGGGTGATGTGTTATAAGCAGGGTTATCGCTGTTAATCCACTTCCTAATCCCATCCAGAAGAACACAGACCATATGCTTGTCTTTAGCGTGATATATTTTACTAATGCGTGTCTTGCTGCGAATAAGAAACTGGCTGCAAGGGCTATCAGGAACCACCTGTCTATCCTGAAGTGATGGTGGCTTTCTTTGAATGATAGTAGGATCGCTCCTATGACTATCGCTATCACTCCAACATATTTCAGTGTCGTAAATCGTTCTGCTAAGAAGAAGAAACCCAGTACCAGCGTGAATAATGGTCCTGTAGCTAATGCCGGCGATACTTTTGAAGCGTCTTCTCTTTTCATGACATAATAATATACTAGCACTGCTGTTGTGTAGAGGACTCCTGTAAGCAATGATAAGAATACCAGCAAGGGCGAATATATGATCCCGTCTTTGAACAGGTTCATTAGGCCGAAGAATATGAACATGCATAATCCTGAAACCACTGTTGCAAGTAAAGGATCTTTAAGTTCTGAAGTTACCACATACTTGTCAAGAAGAACTACTATTACCCATATTATCGTCGCGATAAACGCCAATATTGCCCATAACATCTTTACCTCTTTTGCAGGAACCTTTGCTTATGTTCCTGTTCTAGAGCTATAAGAGACTGTAGTTTAAAAAGATATAGTTTTATTGACAGATTAATGTTCCTGATAACTTAATGCTCTTGATCACTATATATCCAGGTTGACTACTTCTTTTGCGTGTTTCATGATGAACTCGCGTCTTGGTGCTACTTCATCACCCATCAGAACTGTAAAGATATGATCTGCTTTTACTGCGTCTTCTATGGTTATCTTTTTCAGATACCTATTTTCAGGGTCCATCGTGGTTTCCCATAGTTGTTTTGGGTTCATCTCTCCCAGACCTTTGTACCGTTGGATATTGAGTCCTTCTCCGCCTAATTCTTCTATGACCTTCTCTTTTTCTGCATCTGAATGTACGTATCTTACTTTCTTTCCTTTCCTTATCTGATAAAGCGGAGGCATTGCTATATAGACGTATCCTGCTTCTACTAATGGTCTCATGTACCTAAAGAACAATGTAAGTAGCAGTGTTGCTATGTGGCTTCCGTCAACATCTGCATCTGTCATGATTATTATCTTATGATACCTGCTTTTTGCGATATCAAACTCATTTCCTATTCCGCAACCTATTGCTGTTATCAACGTGCTTATCTCATTATTCTGGAATATCTTGTCCAGCCTTGCTTTTTCTACATTAAGTATCTTTCCTCTTAACGGGAGTATAGCCTGGAACTTCCTGTTTCTCCCCTGCTTTGCGGATCCTCCTGCTGAATCTCCCTCCACTATGTACAATTCTGCTTTCGCAGGGTCTTTTTCTGAACAATCTGCAAGTTTTCCCGGAAGACTTCCTCCGCTCAATACGCTTTTTCGGCGTGTCAGTTCTCTGGCTCTTTTTGCTGCTTCACGAGCTTTGGATGCCTGAACTGATTTTAGGATTATCTGTTTTGCTACCTGTGGATTCTCTTCCAAGAAGGTTGATAATCCTGTATTGACTAGACTTTCCACTATTCCTTTGACTTCTGAATTTCCCAGTTTTGTCTTTGTCTGTCCTTCAAATTGAGGATCAGGCAATCGTACGCTTATGACTGCTGTCAGTCCTTCTCGAACATCATCGCTTGATAGTTTTGCGTCTTTTTCTATCTTGTTCTGTTCCAGGTATCTGTTGAATGTCTTGGTCAGTGCTGCTTTGAAACCTGCGAGGTGTGTTCCTCCATCTATGGTATTGATATTGTTAGCAAAGCAGAAGATATTCTCTTGATAACCTTCATTATACTGCATCGCTATCTCCAGATGTATGGAGTCTTTTTCTTTCTCAAAATAGATCGGTGCGTGAAAGGGGTTCTTTGCCTTGTTTATGTGTTCTACAAAGCTTATGATTCCTCCTTCATAATAGAACTCCACACTTTTTCCTGCCCTTTCATCTTCTAACGTAAGTCTTAATCCTTTATTTAGGAATGCGAATTCCCTCAGTCTTGAAGCCAGTATGTCATATTGAAAATCATCTGTCTCCATTATTGTTGTATCAACCCAGAATCTTACGAATGTTCCTCGTTTATCAGTATTCCCCAGTTCGCGGAACTCTCCTGGTTTTCCGTAATTGAACTCTTGAGCGTATTTTTTTCCGTCTCTGGCTACTTCTACATAGAGTTTTTTTGAAAGTGCATTGACTACTGATATTCCTACTCCGTGAAGCCCTCCTGATACTTTGTAGGTGTCATGGTCAAATTTTCCTCCTGCGTGGAGTTTTGTCAGGACTACGGTCAAGGCAGGTATTCCGAATTTTGGGTGTATTCCTACGGGTATTCCTCTTCCATCGTCTTGTACGCTTAATGAGTTATCGCTGTATATCTTGATGTTTATGTTCTTGCAATGGCCCGCCATAGCTTCATCCACTGCGTTATCTATCACTTCCCATGCCAGGTGATGCAGACCTGCTACTCCTGTTCCTCCTATATACATGCCAGGTCTTTTTCTTACTGCGTCCAGACCTCCCAGCACAGTTATTGAATCTGCTTCATAATTAGCGCTTTTTGTCTTATTGTTAGGGTTTGATGCTGTCGCTTCCTGTCCTGTTGAAGGCGCTTTTGGTTCCTCTACCTGTTGTTGGTCTTCCGTCATTTTCTTCAGCCTGTTTTTTATGTCAATCTTTTGTATTGAAATCTCTGAGTGTTTGTATTCCTGTGCTCCAGTCTCAGTGCTTTAATCTTATGTCTCATCCTAAGAGGATGCCTATAAAAATATCAGCAGATCTTAGTCTCTTAAAGCGGTCCTGCTGATTACGTCATGGACGTTTTCTCGTCGAGAAAACCGCTTAAGATCTAAAGATATAAAATTTTTGAAGGTTTATATATTTTACTGTTTTCAATAGCCTTTATAGACTCTGAAAGCGCTGAATTTGGTCATTTCTCAGACCTGAAGACGAGCATGGATGGATAAAAGATCATTTTTAAATGGAATTCTTATATTTTGGAAAAGCTTTTTAATGCGGCGTTTTCAATCATCATAGAGTTTATTCCTACCAAAGTGTTATATCACCTCGGACAGGAGTTGCTTAAAAATGAATAAGAGAGGTGTCTGCCTATTGTACTTCTTGAAGGCAGTATTTTAATATTTTAAGGATTATCAAAAAGACAGACAAAAGGTGATATTATGTTTTATCGTCAGGAAGAACAGTTGACTTATGATGATGTGCTGTTGGTGCCTCAGAAGAGGCTTAAGTCAAGGTCTGATGCTGATACTAGCAGTAAGCTTGATTCCATCTCTTTAAGACTGCCGGTCATGAGCGCTAATATGAAATCTGTCACGTGGTATGAGATGGCTGGTGCTATGTATGATGCTGGAGGTATTGGTGTTCTTCACCGCGCTGCTTCTATTGAAGAGCGTCTCAGTTGTCTTATTGACCTTACTGAAGATGAAAAATCAGCTTTTATGAGCTTGGGCCTTAAGGATCCTGTTGAGGCTATCAGGGATTTTGCCCGTTTTACCAGGCATTTTAATCTTGATGTGGCTAATGCTTACGCTGATGATATCGCTGATAAGATCAAGGAGATCAAAGATGCTGCTCCCGATTGTTTTCTGATGGTCGGTAATATCGCTACTACTGAAGGTGCGCAGTTTCTTGCTGAAAGTGGAGCAGATGCTATAAAGGTGGGTATTGGTCCTGGTTCTTCCTGTACGACAAGGATCGTGACCGGCCATGGTTTTCCTCAGTTCAGTGCAGTCTATAATTGCAGTCAGGCTGTTGATCTTCCTGTCATTGCTGACGGAGGCATCAAGGATGTTGGTGATGTGGCTAAAGCTTTGGGTGCTGGTGCGGCTGCTGTGATGTCAGGTTATCTCTTTGCTGGTTGTGATGAGAGTGCTGGTCAGGATATCGGAGATAAGAAAGAGTATTTTGGCATGGCTTCTGCTAAGGGTATTGTCAAGCCTGGCCGTCTTGAAGGCATTGTCGGTTCTGTAGAAAAGACCGGTCCTGTACGTGAGGTTATGGATAAGATTCGTGCTGGTCTCCAGAGTGCCATGAGCTATTCTGGTGCAAGGACTATTGCTGAGTTTCAGCGAAAGGCTAAGTTTATCAAGGTCACGACCCACACATTGAGAGAAAATTATCCTCGTGTATGATCTTCACTGGCCGACCTTTTCAGACTTAAAAGTTTAGCTGACGCTTTTATTCTTTTTCAACTCACTTTTTTAACTTACCACGTAGGCTCCGTAGATATTTAGAAGTTCTTTGGCGTATTTCATCCTCTGCTTATTCTCGGCATAGATAGTGAATAAGGTCTCTCCTTTTTTTACTTTATCACTGACATGTTTGTAAAGGTATATTCCCGCTCCTTTGTCGGATGGAGCTCCTGCAGCCTTTGCGATCCTTGCTATCGAAAGGTTGTCTATGTACCTTACCTTTCCTCTTGTCTTTGCTTTGACATCATAAGTTAGTTTTCCGAGTTTTATATTCTCCGGATCTGTCTGTTTTTTTCCTTGTGCTGATACTATCTCTAAGAATTTCTCGTATGCTTGTCCTGATTCCAGTATCTCTTTTGCTTTGTAGAAGCCCCTTTTCTTGTGTTCTTTGTTCAAAGGCCAGGAGTTCATTATATGCCCTGCCATAAGTAATGCTTTGTTCTTCAGGTCTTGCGGTGCGTGGGGATCGTTCCTTAAGACCCATAATACATCTCTGGCTTCCAATGCAGGCCCTATGCCGTTTCCTATTGGTTGGCTTCCGTCGGTTATTACCACTTTTATTTTCATGCCTAATTTTTTAGCCACTTTTCTGAAAGCTTTTTCCAGATGTACCGCTTTTTTCAGCGTCTTGACTTTCGCTCCTCTTCCTACTGGTATGTCTATAAGTACATGAGTCGCTGATACTGATCCTTTCTTTGCGAGTATTGATGCTAACAGTTGCCCTTCTGCATCTATCGATAAGGGATGTTCTACATTTATTATCTTATCATCTGCAGGTGCCAGGTTTACTGCACCCCCCCAGACCATGCACCCTCCTGTTTTAGTCACCACTTTCTTTATCTTTGATATGGGCAGGATGACATCTGCTATGACTTCCATAGTGTCTGCTGTCCCTGCGGGTGAAGTGATCGATCTTGAGCTTGTCTTTGGCACTGTGTACCCTGCTGCTACCAGTATCGGCACTACCAGCAGTGTTGTCCTGTTGCCTGGGACTCCCCCTATGCAGTGCTTATCGACTATAGGATGTTCTTTAAGTTCTAGTTTTTGCCCTGTGTTTATCATCGCTTTCGTCAGAGCTACTGTCTCGTCTATACTTAGTCCGTGCGTATAGGATCCTGCTACAAAATAGGTTATCTCTATCTGCGTCAGTTTATTATCGACGATATCATCAACTATTATCCTCAGTTCGTCAGGATCCAGCTTTTTTCCGTTGAGTTTTTTCTTGATGAGTGAGATGCTTTTAGGTTTTTCCGCTAATGATAAGCTTACTTGATCTCCTTGTCTGATGTTCAGTCTTTTGAGCACTTCTTCCATCAGGCCTACTTGTCCTAACGAAAGGGGTTTGTTGGATTCTGCGATATCCAAAACTGCTATTGTGCTTTTCTTTCCTTTAGATATCTTTATCCTGTCCATCAGATGTAGGTCTAATGCTTGCGCATCCTGCCAGTTGAGGACGCATACCTGTATCCCGCCTGTTGCTATGTCCATATCTTTTACTTTGAATTTCAATCTTCTACCTCTTTTTTGTTAATGCTGGTCTGTTTATCATCAATTTGCCTGCCGTTCATAGATCCTTAAGGCTGTCAGGAATAATGCAAGCACTAATGGACCTATAAGTATTCCTACTATTCCAAATACTGCCAATCCCCCAAAGACTCCTAAGAGTATAACTAGTGGGTGCATCTTTGCTTTATCACCGACTATCTTCGGTTTTAGTATATTGTCGATGGTCGATATGACAAAGAGACCGAACAGGAACAATCCTGTGGCTTTGTATACTATGATTGTGCTTCCTATACTTATCCCCTGCCATAAGAGATATATAACTAATGGTACCCATACCAATCCTCCTCCTACAAATGGTATGAATACTGCTATCATTGTCAGGAAACCGAAGAGTAACGGCGATGGTACGCCTAAAAAGAAATAACCGACTGCTGCTATTGATCCCTGGATTATTGCTATGACCACTGCTCCGTATATCGTCGCATGCATGACTTCTAAAAATTGTTTTGCTACATTATCTTTCACTTCCTGATCCAGAGGAAGTCTTTCTTTTAGGTGTAAGAGCCAATTTTTTCCGTCTTTCAGGAAATAATAGGTTATGAACATGACAAAAAAGAATTCCATTATTATCATCGGCATATTGAATAAGATGTTTGATACTTTTCTGACGATCGTTCCGGCCAATACGATCGCTCCTTCTTTGATGTGTTGTGTCATGTCCAACCCATACTTGGTGGCTGTTTGGTCAAGGTAATTGTATAGTGAACAGCCTATGTTTTCCTGTTCGCAATAGTTATCCAGTTTCCCTGAACTTATGAATTCCCGGATATAATTGTAGGAATTGACTGTCTCATTGGTCACTACTCCAGCTAACAGCACGATTGGCGCTAATATGAGCATAAATAACAGGAATACGACGATACCTGCGGCAACCCCTTTTCTTTTGAACATCTCTAAGAACCCTTCATACGCAGGATAGAGTATGTAAGCCAGGATTCCACTTATCATTATTATCGTAAAGAAAGGTTTGAGGATAAGTACTGATACCAGCCCCAAAATGAAGAAGAATATCAGGAATGTCATATGTGATTCTTTTTTTCTCCAGAGGACGTTCATTTCTCTTAAGTTCTTCTTTTCTCTTAAGTTCTTTTTCTCTCCTGCATTCTTGTCGTCTGGTTTTCCACTACGATTGATAACTCTTGCTCTTCTGGCTTCTGCTTTTTCTCTCTGCTTTCGCATTTTCGTCTTTTTTGTCTTTGTAGTTCTCATGGTTTATCAATCATATATCATGAAGTTCTGCTAAATCAAAGATATTGCTAATATCACTAAGCACATATCCTCATAAATGTCAGATTCTTGGTCATTGGTCTGTCTGTGATCTTGGTAATGCTGAAGATGTTTGCGTTGATGCCTATACTGCTTGTCCTGCCTGTACTACATCTCCTGCTTGTGTTGATTGTCCGGCCGTCATCTTTTGTTGCGCTTGTTGTACCCTGTATCTTTCCTGTGTAAACTTGTAGTATTGTACTAATTGTTCCAGATATGTCTTGATCTGTGTAACATTGGATATCGGTCCTATAGAGAAAGTCTTGCTCAGCACTATGGATCCTGTATTGAACATCTTATCTAGGAAATTTTGCTTTAGTTTTGCTTCCGTGAAGTCTGCAAAGAGAAATGTTTGCGGTTTTTTTCCTTCGTATTCTATCCTGTTGGTATAGAACAAGTAGCGGAATTTTTGGAACCTCACATAATCTAACAGGCTTTGCAAACCCACGAGAACCAGAAGGACGATGATTATAAGTACCGATACTATGCCTGGAACTTGCATACTGAGAAGTTTTGCATTCAACCATACCCCGGCATAGAAGACTGGAGCTAGGATTAGCAACATGATAACTCTTGGTATGACCATACGTTTTATGGTATGGTGCAGTGTATACTGCGGTAATTCCATGATTCGCCTCTTTTTTGAATCCAGACGACCTGTCTGTCCTTTTTTCCGTCCTTATTGCAGAGTTATTTCAGATCGCCTGATAGTGTATTAATGAACTGTTTTGGTGTAATAAGTATGATGGGCGCGTCCAGACTCGAACTGGAGACCTTCCCGACGTCAACGGGATGTTATCTGTGGCAACGCCAGATACTTGCAAATCAAAATGATTGCGTTGTAGCCACTAAACTACGCGCCCTTTGATTATTTGCGCGGAAAATACAACTGCTTTAAGCTTACAAACAGCTTTATTACACATCAAGGCTCTTTATAAATGTTACGGTAACTGGCTCTGTCCATGAACTAGAAGTTTCTATAATACTGCCTTCTATACTATCATCACTGTTGCTGTTGATAGATTGACCGTCGCCGCCTCCTTTGCCGCTATGCACGAACGCAGTGAGGGTATAGTGGCGGCGCGACAGAACCGAGCGTAATGAGGTATGAGCAGCGAAGTGCTGACTGCGCGAAGTGCCGAGTGAGCTAAGTACCAAGTGAGCGAGATGGAGTAGGGCAATCCAGCAACTGAGTAAGTAAGGCTCAAACAGGCAGCAAAGTATGGTATGTCATCATGAAACAATCTGATAACCGGAACTAACATAAAATCCTCGTGCAATGACCTCCTCCTCGAACTAAAGGTAGATTAGCCGAATTATGCTAAACCTTTAAATATCAGTTAGTATCTGGATACTATTATGAAAAAAGAAGGTGATGACACAACTTGGGTTTCTACTTTTGTTAAGAGTCTTTTTTCCATAGTCCAAAGTGTAGCTCTTGAGAATATTGCTGGTCGTATGCGTGAAGGCATAGATTCTGTTTTTGACGATGCTCAGAAAAGGCTTGAGAAGTCTCATCAAAAGTTTATTCAGGATCTGATCTTTACGTTCTTATCGCTTTTGACTATTGTATTCTTCTGTATCGGATTTATCTATGTTCTTATTGATATAGCTGCTCTTGAGAAGGCTTATGCTTTTCTTATCATAGGCGGTTTATTGGTTATCTGTACTCTTCTTTTCAAGAAATATGTTGATCTTAAGAATAAGGTTAAGGAGGCTGAAAAATGATGGTCAAGAAAGCTGTTAAGAGAAAAACTTCTAAGAAGAAACCTATAAAGAAGGTTGTTTCTAAGAAAAAAGTGGTCAGGAAGAAAGTGGCTGCCCTTAAGAAAAAAGCTAAAGCTGAACTTGCTAAAGCAAAGAAGAAAGAGGCTGCTGCTAAGAAAAAAGCGCAGGCTGAACTTGCTAAAGCAAAGAAGAAATTTGACGCGGCTCATAAGCAGGCTCAGGCTTATGCTAAAAAGAATCCTGAAAAAGCTGCTCTTATCGCTGCTAGCATAGGCGCTGCTGTTGGTGCGGCTGTTGCTATGGCTTTGAAGAAGAAAAAGAAGTAAACATCTCTTCTTGATTTTTCATTTTATCTTTTACTTTATTTTGGTTGTTCTATCTCTATTCCTGATATGTCAAACCCGTACTTTTCCAGTTCTTTCGCCCCTTCTTGAGTTATTGGCAATGATCTTATTCCTTTCTTGCTTACTTCATAGCTTACCCAGGGCATGAGCAATGGGAGTCTTTTCCTGCTTATCTGATGATCATTATAATGTATGACTTTTAAGCGGTCTTTCCTTTCCGTATCCACCAGTTCTTCAAGTGTCTTCATAGGCACGTGACCTGCTACGCATACGCCTCCTGCTTCGTGGATGTACATGTCTGAGTCTTCTATAAAACTCAGCAATCCTCTTCCGTCTTTCCCTAAAGCTGTATCTCCGCTGTACCCTACTGATACTCCCCTGTATGTGAATATAAAACCGTAAGATCCTCCTCTTACTGCGTGTTGTCCTTGTCTTGCTGTCACTATCAGCACATTTTCTTCATCTATCTTGTCTACTTCGCAGGGCTTATCTGGCTCTAATGGTACCTGCCTGAATATGTTATGGACGTCGTTTTGTACTTCCTGCATCTCCTGATTGAAGGTGTATTCCAGTGTTCCTGTTATTACCTTGTCTTCACATACTTTTAGTACTTCGGGAACGCCTACGAACCTGCATCTGTCTTCTCCTTTCCGTCTTTCTACATACAGTTTAGCTATAGAAAGGTCTATCATCCCTGCTGCGTGGTCTGAATGTATGTGAGAGAGTATTGCTGTATCTATCTCTGCAACTGTTATCTTTTTTCCTGATACCCTTTCAAGCTGCCATAATGCTGCTTGTAGTTTTGTTGTGGGATCAACTATTGCATATTTTCCTCCATATTCCAGAATGAAGCTTGGAAAGAAAGGTATCTTTGAACTATAGCTTGTTGTACCGAGAACATGTACCAGGATCTTATCTTCACTTTCTTCGGCGTGGTTTTTTTGTTCCATGATATCGCTCTGGTTTTAGAGTGTATGGTTTAGTTATGGACCGATGGGGTCATGTGCAAAGTCTATATACTAAGATCATACTTAGATAATACAAAAAATATTTGAGACAAAAATATTATTAGACGCTTCTATCCTGCTTACTCTTCTTTATCTCGGGTCACGAAGAAGTATATTCCCAGACCTGCTGCTATGATGAGCAGAGCGAGCAAAAGTCCTCCCCAGAATGGTGCTTTTGTTTTCATGTCCAATGTTTCGACGAATTCCAGCATCCCTTCTGCGTAGTTATCCAGTGTTTCCTGGACTCCTGAGGATCCTTCTGAACCAGAGCTTTCTACAGGGACAGATTCGTTTCCTTGTCCTGCTTCTACTACTCGTTTAGTCCTGTCCACACTTCCTGGTGGCAGGATGTCTATCACTTTCTTGTTTCCCGGAAGGTTGAGCAGAGAGAATGTCACGTCACTCTGTCCCGGTCCTTTATTGGCTGGCTTGACTCCTAAGTCCGCTTCGGGAGTATCATCTAGGTTTAAGT
>JALWQS010000145.1 GCA_027083015.1 Candidatus Woesearchaeota archaeon | reverse complement strand
CCCATCGTGTTTACCGGCAAACCAAGCTGGGGAAAAAGAGGGGCGAGACTTTCGGGTCTCGCCTTGTTTAAATCAAAAAAGTGCAATAACCGCATAGCCCAAAAAAACTACTAAAAACAGAGAAAGCACAGTGGTAAAACTACAGTTTGACAACAACAAACAGTACAAAGTAACACTTCCAAAAGCATTGGTAGAAGCGAAAGGATGGAAGAAAGGAACCGAGATAAAGATACTTCTAGACCCGCAAGGAAATATATTACTGAAAGTAGAAGACCCTATAGACTCTGCAGAAAAACAGCAACACAACATAAGAAAATAAAACATCAGAAAGAAGAATGCTAAAGAAAAAAGAAAAAAAACAAGAGAAGCACAAGATACATAGGAGAAAAAATGATTCTCATAAAGGACAGAATGGCCGAGTCCTAGCAGTAGGAGGAAGTGAAGACTACGTCGGAGCAATAGCTCTCACCGGGCTTGCAGCACTGAGAGCAGGCTCTGACATAGTCATAATCGCAGCACCAGAAAAAACAGCATGGGCGATAAACAAGATGAGCCCAGACCTAATAACAAAAAAACTACCCGGAAAACACCTAAAAAAAGAACACGTAAACACGATAATGAAGAGTGCAAAAAAATCAGACACAATAATAATAGGCAACGGGATGGGAACAAGAAAAGAAAGCAAAGAAGCAGCAAACAAGATACTAAAAGAACTCAACAAGATGATGATACCAGCAGTAGTAGATGCCGACGCTATAAAGATCGCCAAGATAAAGAACCTGAACAATACCATAATAACGCCGCACGCGAAAGAACTTGAAGAATTTCTAAAAAATAACAAGAAAGAAGCACTCATCTCAAGATTGAAAAAAAGAACCAGTAACGAAGAGAGAATAAACATGATAAGAGAAGAACTAAAAGACTTCTTCGAAAGAGACAATGTGCTTCTGCTAAAAGGAAAAGAAGACTTGATAATCTCAAAGAACAAATCACTGATAATCAAAGGAGGAAACGCCGGAATGACAGTGGGAGGAACCGGAGACATACTTGCAGGATTATGCGGAGGATATCTGGCACAAACAGCAGACCTGTTCCTAAGCGCATCATTAGCAAGCATGAACTGCAAAAAGATCGGTGATAAACTACTAAAAAGATCAAACTTCGGATTCGGATACATAGCAAGCGACTTCCTCAAAGAGATAAAGAAACTGAGAAAAATCAAGAAGCAAAAGGTCAGGAAACAGAATGTCAAGAAGCAAAAAAGAAGCAAGAAAAAAAGAGACGAAAAATAACAAAAACTCGCCACTCGGATCTATCCCCAACCTAAAGGTCGGGGTATTAAACCCCATGCAAATCTCTTTGCGAGATTTTCAATAACAAAAACGGAAAAAAACAAGAGAACAAATAAAAAAAGAGAATGTGAAACAATGGCACTTATAGCAGAACTAGGAATACTGATCATACTCGCAGGGGCGGGAGCATACATAGCGAAACTTCTTAAACAACCATTGATCCCCGCGTACATAATATCAGGCGTACTTATAGGAAACTTCTTGGGACTGGACGCTAATTCACAAGTGCTGACAAACTTAAGCGAAGTAGGGATCGCATTCCTGCTGTTCATGGTAGGACTTGAACTCGACCTGAAAAAGATGAAAAATCTAGGTGCATCGATAGCGCTAGCAGCAACAATACAGATAGCAACAACATTCGCAGCAGGGTACTGGACTGCAAAACTGCTCGGTATCAAAGGGATAGAAGCGATCTATATAGGAATGGTAATAGCATTAAGCTCTACGATGATAGTCGTCAAGATACTAGCAGACAAAAGAGAGATAAACACGCTACACGGAAGACTGATAATAGCAATACTCATCATACAAGACCTGTTCGCCGTCGCAGGACTCAGCTTCCTGACAGCAAAAAGTACAAGCTCAGCATCAATGATGATACTGCCAAAACTTCTTCTGATAGGCATCATAGGGATAGCATTAAGCAAGTTTGTGTTTCCACAGATATTTGAGTTTGCCGCTAAATCACAAGAATTGCTGCTGGCATTATCACTAAGCGTATGCTTCACGTTCGGAATACTGGCCCGTCTTGCAGGGAGCTCAATAGCTATAGGAGCGTTTTTCGCAGGAGTGCTGCTCGCAAACCTGCCATATAACATAGAGATTGCAGGAAAAGTAAAAACATTAAGAGACTTCTTTGCGATCCTATTCTTCACAGCATTAGGGTTGCAGCTTAACCTATCAAACATAGGAACGGTCATCATACCAACAACCATCCTAGCGCTGCTTGTCATCATACTAAAACCTCTCCTCACATACATAACATTCACGGCAATGAAATACACACCAAAAACAAGCTTTCTCACAAGCATAAGCATAGCACAGATATCAGAATTCTCACTAATACTTGTAGCGATGGGAATGAGCGTAGGAGCAGTAGAACCAAACATATTGACAATAACAATACTGCTGGCCATAATCACCATGACAACAACATCCTACTTCATGAAGTTCGAAGACAGGATATACAAGCCATTCTCAAAACTGCTAAAGATAATGGGATTCAGGCTAAGAAGAGACAAGAACGACCTAACAGAAAGAATCACCGGAGATGTGCTTCTAGTAGGATACGACAGGATCGGCTACTCAATACTAAGACAACTCATAAAAAACAAAAGAAAACCGATAGTCATCGACTTCAATCCAGATGTAATAAAGAAATTAAAAGAAAATAATGTGCAATGCTTATATGGCGACATCTCAGATCCTGAAGTGCTGGAAAAACTAGAACTGAAAAAGATCAGACTGATGATATCAACAGCGCACAAATACGAGGACAACCTGTTAT
>JALWQS010000144.1 GCA_027083015.1 Candidatus Woesearchaeota archaeon | reverse complement strand
CATCTCTGGTTATATCACCTTAGTTTCTGATCGTCGTTTGGGTTATGAGACTTATCTTCTTTTGCTTCAGCTTCAGAATTATACTCATGAGGATGAGAAGAGGATCATTGATTTTCTTGCTCAACACCCTTTTTCCAAATGGGTCCTTAAGTCTTCTGGTGATTGGGATATCCAGACGGTTATTGTCGCTAAGAACAAGAACCATCTTGCCACCATCATTGATGAGATAAATAACTTCTGCGGTAAAAACCTTCGGCAGATGGACATTACTATCATCATCAATCTTCTTGTCGGAGAGAATCTTTCTTATCTTCTTGGGAGCAAGAACAAGGATATCCGCACATTGCCTGCTATTGAGAAAGAGATCTCTTATGATCTGGCAGATATTGATGGGAAAGATAAGAAGCTTTTGAAGGCTCTTTCTACTGATGCCAGGGCCCCGATTGTAAGGATTGCTCAGAAGGTCGGCTTAAGCGCTGATGCTACAAATCTTCGTATGAAAAAACTTCAGAAAGTAGGTGTCATTAAGAAATTTCAGACTGTCGTTGACCAGTCTAAGCTGAACTATCTTCTCTACTCTGTTTTCATAAAGATCAACAATTATTCTCCTCAACGGGAATCTCAGGTCAGGACTTTTTTTCATTCTCTTTCCAACGTGACTTTTGCTGAGCGTATCCTTGGAAAATGGGATGTTCGTCTTCAGATTTCCTGTTCTACGCCTCAGGAACTTGAGAGCATTCTTCAGAACATAAGGGAATTTTTGGGTGAAGACCTTAAATATTACAACTCCAGTCTTATGATCAAGGAGTTTAAGAGGGTCTCTTATCCTAAGGGCATGATGGAAGAGGAATAATTTCGTGGTTTATTGAGCTAAGAATCTGCTTATGATCAACAATTTTTATCAACAATATTTATAAACTTTGGCTTCTGCTTTATTTTTTGGATAATTTTTATGATCCTGCTGTTTTACCAGTCAAGAAAGGATTTTTGCTAAAAAAGAGGTATTGTATGATGGACTCTGATAGGTTCGTATTTGAATGTTCTTGGGAGGTTTGCCACAAGATCGGAGGCATCTATACTGTTGTGAAGTCCAAAGCAGCATTGCTTTCTGATAAGTATAAGAATTATTTTTTGATCGGGCCTTACTTTAAGCGTAATGCTGATATTGATCTGGAAGAGAAGGAACCGCCTTCTTACCTTAAGAGGATATTTGATGATTTGAAGGATGAAGGTATTGTTTGTCATTATGGCTCCTGGAACATCAAGGGCAATCCCAAGACTATTCTTATAGATTTCTCTGATTACTGGGAGAATAAAGATGGTATCAAGAAAAAGTTTTGGGATGATTTCAGGGTTGATTCCTTAAGGTCAGGTTCTGAATTTGATGAGGCTGTTGTTTGGGCCTCAGCTGCTGGAAGGTTGATAGAGAAGGTTTTTCTTTCTGAAAGAGACAAGCAGGGTGTTGAGTTTGTCTGTCATTCTCATGAGTGGTTGGCTGGTGCTGCTCTTCTTTACATCAAAAGCAGGGGACTGAGGATCGGAACTGTTTTCACTACTCACGCGACCATCCTTGGTCGTACTTTGGCTGCTTCCGGTTTTGACCTCTATGATAACTTATCAAGTTTTGATCCTGAAGCTGAAGCCAAGAAGCATGGCGTGATCGACAAGTGGTCTATGGAGAAAGCCTGTGCTAACAATGCTGATATCTTTACAACAGTTTCTGAAATTACATCTATCGAAGCTGAGCATATATTAGGCAGGAAAGCTGATGTTCTTCTTATGAACGGTTTGGACGTTGATAATCTTCCCACTTATGAGGATCTTGCTGTTTTGCATAAGAAGAACAAGAAGAAGATACATGATTTTCTTAGGTATTATTTCCACCCTTATTACTACTTTGATGTTACTGACACCTCCATCTTTTTTATCGTCGGCAGGTATGAGTTCAAGAATAAAGGAATTGATGTCCTTATCGATGCTCTTGCAAAGCTTAACGATCGTCTGAAAAAAGAAAGATCTACAAAGACGATCATCTGTTTCTTCTGGATTCCCAGAGAGGTTCATGGTGTCCGGCCTGAAATATCGACTAATAAGATTTCGTACATCGATCTTAAGGATTTCATCCATGAGAACCTTCACGAACTTGAGAATAACATAGTTGCTAATATTGTCAAGACCGGCATTTCAAGGATCACTGTAGATGATCTGAGCAAGAATGTCTTTCATCAGGAACTGATAACTGCTATAAAGAAGAGAGAGGTTGGTTTTATCAAGCAGGGAAATCCTCCTTTAGCCACGCACAACATCCCTTTTGAAGCTCAGGATATTATTATTCAGAATCTCCTTAAAACGGGTCTTGATAACAAAGAGGATGATCGTGTCAAAGTCATTTTTTATCCCATCTATCTTAGCGGAGTTGATGGTCTTACTGATCTTTCTTATTATGATGCTATGAATGCCTGTCATCTTGGCATCTTTCCTTCATATTATGAACCCTGGGGTTACACGCCTCTTGAAGCGGCCGCTGTTGGCATCCCTTCTGTCACGACGGATCTTGCAGGTTTTGGCCGGTTCCTCAAGTCTAAAGACGAAGGCGATTCCGGAATTTATGTTCTTGAAAGGTTCAAGAGGCCTTATGATAAGATTGTTGAGTCTTTGTCTGATGTGCTTTATGATTACAGCAGATTAGATACTTCCACGAGGGTCAAGCAGAAGATACGCGCTAAAGAGCTTTCTACCCTTGCCGATTGGAAGATTTTTGTGAAGAATTATTTTGATGCTCATGACCTTGCCGTGAAGAAGATGGCAGGAACTAATCAATAAAATCTTTTTGTTATGATATTAAAAAAAGAGGTGTTAAGTATGGTAA
>JALWQS010000143.1 GCA_027083015.1 Candidatus Woesearchaeota archaeon | reverse complement strand
GTATCAGGCGTGACCTTAGGGTTTTTGCTGAGAAGCAGGGTGTTGAGCTTGAGCCTTTGAAAGAACCCACTCTTCTTACTATTGGAAAGTTTTTTACTTCCGGACTTAGGGATGCTCCTCCTTATACTCGGCCAAAAGAAAATAAAAAGATTATTAAGTCGGCTCCTGTGCCTGTGAAGCGTAGTAAGGTTGTTAAGAAGAGGAGTGCGAAGAAAGGGCTTAAGAAAAGATGATAGGTCCTTTATCTTGGTATCTTTTTAGTGGTTTATAGGTGTGTTTTATGGTTGATGATTTTCGTTTTCATATCATAGAGAAACTGATTGATGAAGTTGGTAGTGATGATATTGATGATTCTGTTCTGGAGGTCCCTCCTGATCCTGCTCTTGGGGATTATGCTTTTCCTTGTTTCATCCTTTCTAAGAAGCTTAAGAAATCGCCTCAGGCCATTGCTGAATGGCTTGCTGGTAAATGGAAACCTGATGCTGTTATCGTTGATGTAAAGAACGTAGGCCCTTATCTGAATTTTTTTCTGGATAAGTCTAAGCTTTCTGGACAGGTTCTTACAAAGATAATTAATGAGCGGGCTGATTATGGCAAAGGTTCAGATAGTCGTAAGATGATGCTTGAGTTTCCGGGTCCTAATACTAATAAACCTCTTCATCTTGGTCATGTGAGGAATATGCTTATTGGTGTTGCTGTCGGTAATTTGTTGCGTTTTCAGGGTAATCAGGTGATAAATACCAATATCAACAATGATCGTGGTATCCATATCTGTAAGTCTATGCTTGCTTACAAGCTCTTCGGTGATGGTCAGGAGCCTGATATGAAACCTGATCATTTTGTCGGTAAGTGGTATGTCCGGTTCGCTGAGGAAGCTAAGAAAAATCCTGATCTTGAGGTTCAGGCTCAGGAGCTCCTGAGAAAATGGGAGGCTGGTGATAAGGAAACTATTGATCTTTGGAAGAAGATGAACGCTTGGGCATTTAAGGGTTTTCAGCAGACTTATTCTCGTTTTGGTGTCCGGTTTGATAAGGAGTATTTTGAGTCTCAGCATTATAAGAAGGGTAAGAAGTATATCCTTGAAGGTCTTAAGGCTGGTGTTTTTCAGAAGGATGATGATGGTAATATTGTTGCTGATCTTGAACCTTTCGGTCTTGGTAAGAAGGTTGTTCTTAGGGCTGATGGTACTTCCGTCTATATGACTCAGGATATATCTTTGGTCCATGAGAAGTTTAATGATTTTCCTGATCTTGATCTTTCTATCAATGTTGTCGCGACTGAACAGAACCTTCATTTTCAGCAGCTCTTTAAGATTCTTGAGCTTCTTAGATACCCTTTTGCGAAGAAGAATTATCATCTAAGGTATGGCATGGTCAATCTTCCTGAGGGTAAGATGAAGTCTCGTGAGGGGACTGTTGTTGATGCTGATGATCTTGTTCAGGAGATGGTTGATCTTGCTCATGCTGCTGTTGAGCTTAGGCATAAGGATCTGAGTGATGAGGAGTCTCTTGCTCGTGCTGAGGTTATTGGTATGGCAGCTCTTCGTTTCTTTATACTGAAGACCGATCCTTTGAGGGATATGACTTATGATCCTAAGGCTTCTATATCTTTTGAAGGTGAGACTGGTCCTTATGTTCAGTACGTGCATGCTCGTATATGCGGTATAAAGGAGAAGTCTGGACGGCCGATCAGGACAGATATTGATTTTTCTCTTCTTAAGACTCCTGAGGAGCTTGCTCTTGTGAAGTTGCTTGCTTCCTGGCCTTCTGTTGTCGCGGATGCTGCTCATAAGTATAAGCCTAGTACTGTTGCTCATTACCTTATTGATCTTTGTCAGAATTTTAATGAGTTCTACCATCGCCGGCGTGTTGTTGATGAGGAAAGGCCTGCGCTTACTGATGCTCGTCTTTTGTTGTGTGAGTGTGTCCGTCAGGTTGTTGAGATAGGTCTTGGTGTTCTTGGTATTGATGCTCCTGAAGAGATGTGATTGTCATCTATACTATCATGGATGTTTTTTATCGCGGCTTGGTCTTTCTTTTTTCTCTTGTTTTTTGGTTTGTTAAGAAACTTTTAAATAGTTTGGATCTTCTTTTCGTATCGTTTTGTTAAACTTCAATTATGGGATGGTGGTCATGGAGAAGAGGCACAGACGCTTTAATGGTGATAAGAAGGCTGGACGGTCGATACTTAGTGGCCTTGAGAAGAGGTTTATCAAGAAGTTTACTCCTAAGATCCCTTCTTTCATTGAGACTTATCATCTTACTTACTTGACTTTATTTTGGTCTTTAGGTATAATCTTATTCGGTTATCTTGCAAGAAATGACATAAGGTGGCTTTGGGGTATTTCGATCCTTATATTTTTTCAGTGGCTTTCTGATATTTTTGATGGTGCTGTCGGCAGGTATCGTAATACTGGTCTTATCAGATGGGGTTATTATATGGATCATTTCTTGGATTATGTTTTTATCTGTTCTGTTCTTATAGGTTATTCTTTCATAATCCCTGATGATCTGAAGTACCTGTTCTTCTTTGTTTTCGCTTTGTTTGTGGCTTTTATGATGAACAGTTATCTTTATTTTGCGACGACTAATGAGTTAAGGATCTATTTTTTTGGTTTTGGTCCTACTGAGATGAGGCTTATCTTTATCATAATAAACACCTTATTGATATTTTTTGGTAAGTCTTATCTTGCTTGGTCATTGCCTTATGTTATAGTTGCTGCTGTTATAGGTCTTACTATTGTAGTTTATCATTGTCAGAAGACCTTATGGAAAGAGGATATGCGTAATAAGAGTAAAGGCTTTCATAAGAATTCTGCGCATACTAAGCGATTCAGATGATTATTGAAAATCTCGCAAGAGATTTGCAAGGAGTTTAATACCCCTACTTTTAGGT
>JALWQS010000142.1 GCA_027083015.1 Candidatus Woesearchaeota archaeon | reverse complement strand
TTAGGAAGATGAAACGGGATAATAAGCTCTTCCTGACCAACCTGATATATCTGCTCAACCTTTGCATTCAACAAAGACTGAAACTCCTTAACAAGGAAATGCAGTTCCAAAGAAGAAATCTCCTGTTTCATGATAAAGCAGAGAGAGGGGTCATATATAAAGGTAATTTATCAAACAGGAAGCAACATGGACAAAAACAAAAAAAAAACAAAATGAAAAGAATATCAAAAACTATCAAAAACAAAGAATCACTTCTTATCAGAAGAATCCTCAGAGTAAAGAATCTTAATATCTGCCTTTTTTCTCAACTGCTCAACATAAAGAGGAACTGCAGCAGACTTTTTCTTAGTCAAAAGAGCAGATTCAATATCTGAAAACTCCTCATCCAAAGTCTTATCCTTAGGAAGACGAAGGATAATATGATAACCGAACTGAGTCTTAACAGGAGTCGTAGTAAACTCGCCTTCTTCAAGAGCAAAAGCAGCCTTCTCAAACTCAGGCACCATCATACCCTTACTAAACTCTCCCAAATCTCCCTTATTGGTCTTAGCAGAAGGGTCAACAGAGTTCTCCTCAGCCAACTGAAAGAACTTAGCATTCAGATCAGAAGCAGAAGTTCGTTGAAGCTGATGAATCAGATCATAAGCAGTATCCTCATCCTTAACAAGAATATGAGCGGCGTGGATAGTAGAGTCATAATAATCAATGACTTCCTGTTTAGAAACCTTAAGCTTAGGAAAGACCTTCTTCTCAAGAAGCTTATTGATCAACAATTGTCTCCTATAAAGATCTTCAAGGAACTTTCGAGTAAGATTCTGCTCTTTAAGCTTCTGATCAAGCTGAGCCTCAGTCAAACCGGCAGCGTCCAGAGTTTTCTGGATTTCAGCCTGAACCTCATCATCCGATACTGAAAGACCAGCCTTTTTGGCTTCCTGAAGAAGCAAAACCTCATTGATTGTCTGATTCAAAAGAACATCTTTAGTGACAAAAGCCTGATACTGAGGAGGAATCCTAGCATACTGCTCATCAAGATAAGCCATAGTAATAGGTTCTCCATTAACGATAGCAGCAGGTTTAGAATCAGAACTAGCACCTCCTGCCCTCTCAAGCAAAACAACAATGCCATAAACAATAGCGATAAGAACTATAAAAACGCCAACAGCTAAAACATAATTAGGCTTCTTTTTCTTAGGTCCACGAGCATGATGCTTATGCAACTCGTGCTGCTTATTTTTCTTATGATGTGCCGGATGCGCATCCTTATGGTGCTTATGCGACTGTTTCTTATGTTCAGTTGTCAAAATTATCCCCTCCAAATAGATAATCATAATATTTAATCAAGCATAGTAAGCACATATTACATCTGCTATGATATGCTAAACAAAGACAAAACAAACCAAAAAAATATGAAAATCAGCATAATAAAAAAATTAGACATATATAAAAGTTGTTAAAGATGATTCTAAAGGTATTTTAAGGCGATAAACACCATAAAGCAAGAATAAAAGAAACTTCTAGCACCAATAAACATCATTACCGAAAAGTTACAATAAAGATTTAAAACCCCAGAACAGGTTTATAAGCGTATGACAAGAGATATCATTGTAGGAAGACTCAAATCAGATCTGGAGAAGTACGGAAGAAAAGGAATCATACTATTAGGAAAACAATACGTAAAGATGGGAAGAGTCACATCCCTATCAAACAACATCTATCTGGACGTAGCAGGAGCACATGTCCTCTTCATATGCGGAAAAAGAGGAGGAGGAAAATCCTACACCATGGGAGTGATAGCAGAAGGGATGTCAGACCTTGAGGATGATGTAAAACAAAACCTCAGCTTCATATTCTTAGATACGATGGGAGTATACTGGACAATGAAATACCCCAACAAAAAAGATGAAACACTGCTGGAAAGCTGGGGAATGAAACCACACGGACTGGACATAGTAATATACACACCAGTAATGTATTACGAACAATACAAAGAACAGGGAATACCGACAGACAAACCATTCTCAATAAAACCATCAGAACTAGACCCGGAAGACTGGAACAAAGCATTTGACCTCACACCAAACGACCCCATGGGAATACTGATGGAAAGAGTAGTACACCAATTAAGAAAACAATACGGAGAATATGACATAGACCAGATGATAACAGCCGTACAATCAGACATAAGATCAGACCAAAAAACAAAAGACGCACTGGAAAACAGGCTGAAAAGCACAGAAGCCTGGGGAGTGTTTGACGTCAACGGCACAGACATAAACGAACTAGCAAAAGGAGGACAAGTAACGATACTGGATGTGTCATGCTACGCAACAATGCCTGGAGGGTGGAAGATAAAATACCTAATAGTAGGGCTGATATCACAAAAACTGTTCCTACAAAGGATGGTAGCAAGAAAGAAAGAAGAATTTGACATGGTACACAGCACAATAGACTATTTCAGCACAGAAGACATCTCAAAAAAGAAACAAGAAATGCCGCTGGTATGGCTAGTGATAGATGAAGCTCATGAATTTCTACCAAAAGCACAAGAAGACGCAAATGCAGCAACAGAACCATTAGTGACAATCATGAGAGAAGGAAGACAACCAGGAATATCACTAATACTAGCAACACAACAGCCAGGAAAGATACATACAGACGTAATGACACAAAGCGACATCGTACTAAGCCACAGGATAACAGCAAGGATGGACGTAGAAGCATTAGGATTACTAACACAAAGCTATATGAGAGAGGGGCTGACACAAGCAGTAGACAACCTGCCAAGAGTAAAAGGTGCAGGCGTAATATTCGATGATGCCAACGAAAAACTATATCCTATGAGAGTAAGACCAAGATTCACATGGCACGGAGGAGAATCGCCATCAGCAGTAAAGATAG
>JALWQS010000141.1:30321-38051 GCA_027083015.1 Candidatus Woesearchaeota archaeon | reverse complement strand
GGTCTGAATTATGGTGCAATCATGTATAAGTATGGTACAATCTTGTTAAGACTTTGAAGTGGGTTATGATATCAACTTATTATCCTAACTTATTATCCTATTGACCAAGCCCCAGCTCTTACCAAAGGTTATTGTGAGTATGCTGCCTATGCTGGCCAAAAGGTGAAACTCTGGTTGGTACCAATGCATAAGAAAAATCATGAACAAATACCAGTATAAGACTATAATTGATCCAAGAAACAGCACCCTGCCGGTATGCTTAAGGCCGGGATGCCAATACGTACTTTGTAGAGCCAGATGGCTCTTCTTGTTAAGTCCCCCCAAAATGATCACTTAGCTGTAGATTTTCAGTATTGCCTCTGATGGAATACTCTCTATTCTTCTTAATATGAAAAGAAAAGGATTCTGCTTCCGCGAGGCGTGCGGAAGCAGGTCCAAACCACCCCCCAAAGAGATTATGATGTTGATTTCAAAAGAAACCAACGCACAACTTGTCTTCACCTTTTCAGGCTTCTCATTTGACCTGATATAATGGTAGGTATAACTTGTATATAAATGTTCCGATTTTTCCCTGCTTTCCTTAATTTCCTTTACTTGTTTTTTGCTACTAGAAGCTGTGAAAGTTAAGAATTCTTGATATGTGCTCGCGACTAAAATCATGGATTTTCTTCATCAATCTTATTGAAAATCTCGTTAGAGATTTGCAAAGAGTTTAATACTCCGTCCTTTAGGGCGGTTTTTGTTATCATGACCTGCTCTTAAACAGTCAGCAATAACTTTAAATATTACCCACAATACAACAAGTATCATGATACGACTTCAAGATCTGGACCTGCACAAGCTAGAACCTAAAGAAGAAGTCTGTAAAGACTGCATGAATTTTAAGGATTTTGGAGAGAAGTGCTGGTATTACTGGAAAGACAAAAAAGACTGTTCTCAAAAGATCAAACTTTGAATCATATACAATTATATACAATCAATTCTTAATCTTCAATAAGCTCTTAACACCCTATAAACAAATACTGGTCACGTAAAATTCAGGTTAACTAAAAACTCAATAAAAACCTGTCTTATGTCTTATTTTTCCTGATCTGCGATTTTTTCTACTGACTGATTTTCGTCGTGAATTCAAACTGATAACGACAGTTCTCGTTTTTACTCTAACCCTGGATCCGGTCAAGACTCTTCGATCCAACTCACGCGTACAACCACCATCTGTGTAGCCACCATCTTTTTCTGCCGTTTCACCAGCACCCGTTCTATATTCTAAAGAATCTGTCATCTGTGGATATTGGTCAGATTTTCCTGTTGCTGCCCTATATGCTTCTTCAGGTATCAAAGATACTATTGTGGGTTGAGAAGGCTGCTGAGGTCTTATCCCAGCATAAGCTTCTTCAGGGATCAAAGAAACACTATGGACCGCGTTAGTCCTATGCCTTCCGGAACTTGCATGTCGTCGGTGAGGTCTATATCTGCGTAAGGATCTTCTGGCTAATCTTCTTCTATGAACAGAAATTCTCCTATCCCCTGCTTTTCTTTTCCTTCTCGCACTAATACGCGACCTATTATACAGATCTTCAAGTCGTCTGGCTTCCTTATCGAGAAACGACAGAGCGCTATTAAGATATTCAAAAGGTTCAAAAATATCTACACCTTCAGGCCCATAAGATCCGTGAGAATCGCTCTTAGCCAGAAAGGTCTTCATAGGACGAGAAAATTTCTCACTCAGAAGCTCATGCCTTTCAAAGTTACTGTAGCCGATCTCTCGGTAGCCGGTCCTTTCAGCAAGACCCTTTCTTCCTACAGCAAAACCTGCACTGAACAGAGAAATACCCAAAGCAGCAATGCTGAAAACTATATGACGCTTAAACCAACCTGCGCTCTTTCTAGCATGGACTGAAAAAGCACTGTCAGCAGTTCCTCCAACAGCTTCCAGATCAGAACCACCCTCATCATCAGACATATCAAAACTATAACCCTGTCTGTTTTCGTAATCCTTTCCGACTAGAGTTAAAAAAGGGACAGGATCACTTTCCACACTTTCTGTGTTATAAGGATCATTTGGGATGGAGATATCAGTAACATAATTCTCTCTGGCTTTAGTAACAATACGTTCCCACCGTTCATGCTCAGACAGGTCACTACCATCGTAGATCAACCTTTTTCTCGGCAACCTCTTAACCTCTTCGTGTAAGACCCTGATCTCTTCACCATCAATCTTTATGGGCTGGCCAAGACAGACATCCTCATAAGGGACAGACATGACAAACCTGCCAGAACCCTGATCAATACCTCTTAAGACCTCTCCGAGAGCAGGCACTGCATCAGAATTAGAACTGCGAAAAAACCTTATAAGATGAAAAGGCAACAGATCAACCTCCTGTTTGATGCCCCGCATCTTTTCAGTCTCATGCTCATACTCTATGATCCTCTTCTCAACACCATCAACGTAGATCCTTATCTTAGAAGGGATTGCCATGGAGTTAGGACCATGCTCCCCCCATACCTCAGCAAAGACCCTATCAATAGGCTTTTCCTCATATCTTTGCAGACGCTTCCTGAGAATCCGCTCCAAACGAGAAGTATCAGCATGGTTGAAGCCCATGACCTGACACTCATCACCTTTAAACTCCTCCAAGAAAGTTTTGGTCAGCATATCAGTGGGGTTACTGACGATGATGACACGACCATCATAACCAACACGTGAATAAGTCTGCGCTATCTCTCTGACAGGATCAACATTGCCTTCGTAGAGGTTACGACGAGAAACCTTATTATCAAGGTTCTGTTTAGAAGCACCATGAGAATTCTCCAGACAAATGATTGTCAGGTCAGTCTCGTCGGCCAGTCTCTCGACAGGAGCATAATTTGCAGGCCTGCCATCAAGTTGGTTATCACAAAAAGCAACCACCTTATCCATCCTTCTGGAATTTATGAGAAGCCGATCCACAGCTATGTAATCCCAGATACTTCTTGCTAGCTGAAAACCAAAAGACGATTCGTTTCCCAGGCCTATAATGCCGATCCTGTAACTTTTATCCTGATAAGATCCTTCTTTTTTCATCCGAACACCAAACTAAAAGTTGTTTTTCCTGTTAAAAAATCTTTATCAAAAAAACTGAAAAATCTTCGAAAGACCTGTAAGTTATCCGACGATATAAAGGAAAAGGTTATCAAAAAGAAAAAAGATAACAACACTTATGGATCCGGCTTCAATACTGGTGGAGATAGGATTAAGCAAGAACGAGAGTTCAGTATACCTCACACTTTTGCGTCAGGGAGAGACAACAGCCACAGTCATCGCAGAACACTCAAGACTCCATCGTCCCAATGTCTATGATGCTGTAGAAAGACTGCAAAAAAAAGGCCTGGTCTCTTATACGATAAAAAACAAGAAGCGACTATTCAGAGCATCAGATCCCAAAAGGTTATTAGCAGAAGTCAGAGAGAAAGAGAAAAAGATAGAACAGCTGCTGCCAAGGCTGGAACTAGAGAAAAAACTTTCAGACACAGAGACAAACGCGGAAGTCTATAAAGGCCTAGCCTCTTTCCGGCGAGCATTGGAATCGCTTCTGGAGTACAAAAAAACAATCTATGCTTTCGGAATAGCAGCATTTGTTCCTGATATGCTGAAAAGCTTCATAGAACAGTTCCACAAGAACCGGATAAGAAAAAAGATCATCATGAAACACATATACAACCAAGACGCAAAAGAAAGGATCAGATACCTGAACTCTATGCCCTATACAGAAGCCGCTTACCTGCCAGAAGAGTTCAGCTCACCAACCACCACCTTAGTCTGCGGTGAAGAGATACTGCTGGTGAACTGGAAACCCTTGACCTTTGTCAGGATAATCAACCCTCATCTAGCAGAAGCATACACACGATACTGCAACCTTATGTTAAGGTCGGCGAAGAAGATCACTTAGCCTGCTTGAACTCAATCTTCATGCTATGCATCTGATTAAGATTCTTCATATAGGTGGTATGGTCCCTGTTGTTCAGGACACGCTTCTTCTCATCCTTTATGCGATTAAAGAAATTAGCGATCTTAGGGACAAGCTCCTCTTCATCATCAATCATAACATTGACAAAAGCATCAAGGATGTCCTCAGCATCATCAACCCTGTTCTTATCCTTTTCATATCTTTTGATCTTGCCAATAACAGCAGTCGCGTCCATGACAGGAGTCTTCATATCAGTCTCATAGATCAGACATTTCTCAGCACCATCATTAAAATAGATCTTGAACTCAACAGGTTCTCTAGGGTGAAACCTAGAAATCTCCATCTTCTGAATATTGACCTTAACTGACTGCATGATATAATACCTGTAAAAAGAAGTATAAATAAGTTTTGTTTTTCAGAACGATAGGTTCTTGTTTTCATAAAGAAACCATCAGCTGGTAAACCTTAAAATATTTGATCGCTTGTCAGGATCGGATGGTTTCTTTGAATTCTCGCTCTTTAAGGTGCTTTTTTCAGAAAAATAGATCTCCTGCACCAACTGATCAAGTTCGGCCTCAAAATCAAGACCAGACTCCTTAACAAGTTCAAGCGTCTCATGATAACTGGAGTGTGCCTTCACATAATCCTTCTCCTTAACAGCACGCCAACCATTCTGTAAAGCTTGCTTAATACCCTGTTCATAAGCCATAATAGCGAACCTATCGAACAGTTTCTCACTTCTTCCTAACTTATGGGCATTATATCGGCCAACAGCTATCTCAACAAGAGCCATCTTCCAATCCCTTCTCAACAAAGAACCGGTAATAAGCTCTATAGAATCAAGCTGCTCCCTGGCAGGATCCTTTCTGAAGCCGCTTATATCCAGAAGAGAAAAATATTCAGCAGACCTGTCCGGTTCTCTTTTGGAAAGCAAACCTGCAATAGTCTCAGCATAGAACAGATCCCTATAACTTAAAGCATTATGCAACTCTTCAATACTCGGTTCAGTCTCCTTAAAAAAATCCTTGTTCATCCCGATCATCTCTCATGAAAAGCTTATTCAAAATGCCTATTCAAAATCAAACTCTAACTGTCGTCTGATAATTATCACAGGTCTATTGTCATCAGATTGTCCCTGTACTTGATAATCTTTAGGGATATCTTCACGTTCTTGTGAATTGTCATACTGGCTTAAATCTTTTTCTACCCCTCCTATTAATGAGCCGTCATAAAACTCCATGACCGAGACCAACAATGTCTTATCCAGGATTCTTGAGTTCAAAGCATAGAATTCCAGGACATCAAGCATATTGCCTGCATGTTCATGATCACCATGAGCAATACTCTCAAGAGTCTCAAGTATAGCAAGCCTATAAGCCCTGTTCATATACTGCTTAAAATCCTTAGGAATATCAGAACCTTCTTCATACGCAGACTGTTCTAGCTCCAACATCTTAGGAAGAGAAACTCGGAACCTGTAATCCTGAATTTCCTGCAACACATCAGACCTGGTCAGTCTCCAGCTTTGCTCAAAACTGACTTCTTCAAGAGCAGAACCTTCTTTGCTTATGATATCCTCAAAAGCAGTGTCTATACTTCCCTCAAACGCGTCCTGTTCTGGGTCCTTGTTGACAATGCCGTTGCCAGAGTCAAAGGTCTTTTCAGGAATCCTCACGGGCAACGGAAAACTGCCTATCTTGATAGTATCACTTCTATCAGGAGATTCATAACTTCCAAACTTTTCTGTTTCTTTCTTAGGCTGTTCATAATACCCTCAACACCACGCTCTTTTAGAAATAATGCCAGATAAAAAATTTAGCTTAAGATAAGAATCACAATAAGATCATTCTTTCTTCTTTTTTTTCTTTGTCTTCTTGATCTCTTTCTCAAGATCCAGCTTTTCAAGAAGCTCCTTATAACGATTCCTTATAGTAACCTCTGTTACGCCAGCAACATCAGCGACTTCTCGCTGAGTCCTTTTCTCGCCATGGATCAAAGCACTGACATAAAGAGAAGCTGCTGCGATACCCGTAGGTCCACGTCCAGAAGTAAGTTCTTTCTTCTGCGCCTTCTCAAGAATCTCCACAGCTTTGGACTGCGTTTCAGCAGAAAGTCTAAGAGATGAACTGAACCTGGCTATGTAATCGGCAGGGTTAGAAGGTAATATGGTGATACCAAGCTCGCGAGTGACAAACCTGTAGGTACGGCCAACTTCTTTTTTTTCTATACCGGAAGCTTCAGAAAGCTCATCAAGCGTACGGGGAACCTCATGTCTTCGGCAAGCAGCATAAAGAGAACCAGCAACGACAGATTCCATGCTCCTGCCACGTACCAAGCCGCGCTGAACAGCTAAGGTATAAATCCTTGCAGATTCTTCTTCAACACTTTTGGGAAGTTTAAGATAAGAACTTACTCTCTTAAGCTCTGCAAGAGCCAGCTTAAGATTCCTTTCAATAGCAGTTGAGATCCTATACTGCCATTTTCTAAGCCTGAAGAACTTGTTCTTGTCTTTAGAACCGAGCTTGTAAAGGTCCGCTTTCTGTCCGACTTCAGTTCCCAAGCCTTGGTCATACTGAGTATAGGTCATAGGAGCTCCAGTCCTTCTTTTGGATTCGCTCTCTTCAGAATCAAAGTCTCTCCATTCCTGTGTAAAATCTACCATCTTATCTTCAATGACAAGACCGCAATCTTTACAGATAACTTCTCCTTTGTCCTTATTAACAAAAAGGTTGATTCCCCCGCATTCAGGACATTTTTTTATAAATTCTTGTGGCATTTTTTTCACCTTAGATCATGAACTAGATAATTATGACAAGTAAGTTCAAAATAACATTACCACCCCAACTTTTAATCATCTAAAATAGTGAATGATTATAAACCATAACTGTCTAAATATCGCAGTTACTACAATAAATTTATATATAGAAATTATTACTGATATTTAAAGATTTCGTTTTTTGAAAAAGTTTTTTAAATTCTATTGGTGCTTTTTTTTAAAGGTGTTTGTGTGTGAAAGAAGCTATCAGTAAAGAATTATTTGAGATTATCGTTTGTCCTGTCTGTAAAGCAGACCTAGCTTATAATAAGGACCATTCAGGTCTTGTATGTACGAAATGCGGAGCTAAATACCCTATAGAAGATGGAATACCTATACTTCTACCTCCAGAGCTACAAAAATAAACTTCACACCAAAGTATTTCCAGCGTCTTTACTCGGATGCTTGCTTGTTAATATTCGCATCAGCACAGCCCTTATTACCAAGATTCTTATCTACACATCTATTATTTGAGCAGATACAGTCTTCAGCAGAATAAGCAGCACTGCAATCAAATAATTCAGTACAAATCTCGGGTCTCTTATAATTGCTCTCAAATTTTTTATTGATACAAGCGTGTGGGTGGCAAGAAGGCAAAGGAACACAGTCACTATCAACAGAACACTCTTGCTGTTCCTGAGGAGTCGCGTCCTTGATAGCATCATGATTGCCTGTTCCAGGCCTATTGATAACAGTGGTCTCATGTGCAGAACAACCGGATGCTATCAGGTATAAAAGGAAAGTAAACAAAACAAGAACCGAAATTATAAGAATCTTCAAAGAACCTTCAATCTTACGCTTTTTCATATGCATCTCACCTTTAAATGAAGTCAAAACATGACGTCTCAGAGGAAATCCCACATCACTGCTAGAAGCCAGACAAAGCAAGCTAAAGCTCAGCCGGGGTTAACCTCATCATCGACAAACAACTACAGACGGATTCATTTAATAATCTTTTCCATAAACAC
>JALWQS010000141.1:13685-30311 GCA_027083015.1 Candidatus Woesearchaeota archaeon | reverse complement strand
CATAAACACTTATTAGTAATACTGACAATAATTGACAATGTCTCTAATAGTTACCAAAAACTTTATAAATAAAAATTCCTATTTCTTTAAAAAATAGTTAAAAACTGTAATAGAAATTATTTTCATGTTAAAAAGAGGTGAGTAGATGAATAAAAAAGCAAGCTTAAGCCTTTCTATCAATGCCATTGTTATATTGGTTTTGGCAATCACGATGTTGGGGTTGGGCCTTGGCTTTACAAAAGGAATGTTCGGAAAACTTTCTTCCAAACTGAGCGTTCCAGAGCCAGACATACCAGCAACAGCAGACGAACCGATAGTTCTTCCGATGGATCAACTGAAAGTAGTAAAGAATAAGGAATTCATATTCAGCGTCAACGTATACAATGATAATTTCGTAGGCGATGTGAAAGGAGTCCTTGAATGCCCAGCAAAAGATAATGCTCCAGAGATAAATATTGAGTCAGCACCACAGACTATAGATGCAGGAAGCCAGAAAGGATTCAAGTTTATCCTGTCAAAAAGTGATGTGCCAGCAACTTCAACAAGAGTGTGTACATTAACATTCTCAGGAAGCGATCCAAGCAGCGGAAAACAGACTAAACAGATAGTCGTCGCTATCAAATAAGGTGATACTAATGAAAAAAGTCAAAAAACGATTAACACAAGATCAGGAATTCCAGATCATGAAACTGGTCCTTGATAAGTTCCTCTGGTTAGGATTCATCGTATTGGGATACGCTGTATACATAGGAGTCGTCCTGGACGATTGGGGACCAGCGATCGCATGGGGATTATCCGGCGTGATCATCCTTGTCCTCTTTATGGTGCTGATCATCAGAGAATACGAGATCATCCGTTAAACGGATCAAATTTTTTTTCTTAAAATGAAACATCTTCATAACAAAAGAGGTATTGAACTTTCAATAAACTTTATAGTGATGCTTATACTAGCATTAGCGATGTTCTCAGGAGGACTGTTATTGGTCAAGAAGATGTTCGGCCATGCTGAAAAACTGAAAGGATCACTTGATGCGCAGACAGAAAAACAGATAGAAAAACTTCTGGATTCAGGAAGTCCGGTAGTCATACCCTTAAGCACAAAAGAGATATTCAGGAATGAATACGGAACATTTGGAGTGGGAGTCCTGGCACAGTTCAACGGAAAATACACTTTGGAAGTCGAGTACCAGAACGGTTATCAAAAATCCTCAAAGAAAGAGATACCAAAAACAGAAGTGAATGCTCAAGAGTGGTTATCAGGAGTGCCTGCAACACAAGAACTGAAAAAGAACGAAAAAGGAAAATATATGATTTTAGTGCAGGTACCGAAAGGAGTCCCGTCAGGAACCTATATATATAAGGTTACTGTAAGATTCCACGGGTCGACAGACAATCCACCATTACCAGATATGCCTGAGTATGATAATCCATTACAGATGATAGTCAAGGTTCCATAAGTGAAGAACTCACTATTCTTGTTCCTGCTATGATGCTTATTAGAACTGAATGCTTAAGATGCTGGATGCTTCTCGACCAATCATTATGTATGTAAGTACTCTGACTCTTTAGGTATCATTTCAGAGAAAAAATATCAGAGAAAAACATATAAATTACAAGAAGAATCAGTCTAATAAGCAAGATAAGAATCTATATCGTAAGAAACTATCTTGACGAAAACTACTATAACCAATAAAATGGGGGATACCAGATGGAATCAAAACAGGTATTAAGAACAAAATTATTGCTTCTAACCAGCATCTTTCTGCTGACAACATTGATGTTGCTGACAGGATGTGAAAACCAACCGTCAGCAAAAAATCTACAAGCAAGCTCCTCAGGATCAAGCGCTCAAGATAGTGCTTATGGATCAGGTACTGGTTCAGGAACTGCTGGTTCAGGAAGCCATAGCATAACCAAAGGAAAATACACAGGATTCATGGACTGGAAACCAGGAATGTGGGCAGAAACCGTGACCAATTCCGGAGGTCAGAAGATGACAACAAGGATGGAAATCATCGAGTCAGACAATGATAAGATCGTATTCCAGTATACTGTCAAAGCACCAGGAGAGAACGTAGAAAGGGTAAGCCAAATATGGATGGACAAGAGCCGCAGGAAACCCCTGAAATACGTGATGGATATCAACGGTCAGACAGTATGTATGGATACCGGAGAGATACCTGAAGGCTCAACACCAAAAGATGATGATACTTATCCGCCTGATTTTCCAAGCATAAAATACGGAACTTACACTACACCCACAGGCAAGAAAGTCAATGCCGCGATCTTCGGTATGGGAGGAAACGAAGCATGGGTGTCAAGTGAAGTACCTTTCGGGATGGTAAAATTAGTAGCGGGAGGACAAACACTCTCATACCTGAAAGATTTTGGGATGAGCGGAGCAAAATCCCATTTCACAAAATCACAGATAGAAAACTGTAAAGACCTGGCAAACATAGCAAACCAGATGGCAACACAGATGCAGACGCAACCGACAGAAGACAACAATAATTATGACAGCGGTTCATACATAGATTCAGGAGATGCAGAAGCGCAGGATTATAATGGACAAGCAGCTCCGATGGACTGCAGTGTCTGCGACCAGATGCCTCCCGCAGCAAGAAGTGCCTGTCTTCAAAGTTGCAGTTAGGTCTGAAATACAATCTTGAGGTATGAAATCTTTCAATTTCTTTCTTTTCTTCTTTCTCTTTACACTTAAAGAATTCTTTGCACTGTCCAGATCATGATGCTGTACTGATGATGTACAATAGTAAGAATACTCTTACGGTCATGACGAGTGTTTTTAACATCGCGAGTTGCTGTTAAGTTCTTCTAACTATGTAGTGGGAGGGACAAGGAGCTAAGCGACGATAAGTTATTAGTCCACCGAAAAATTATTCAACGACAGCTAAGTCAAACACTTCTAAGTAATAATAATTAGTATTTTTTTCTCCACATTTATAACTTCTATTCCAGATAACATTTGTTCCCCAAGTATTTCCGGGAATAAAATCGCTTGTACCTGGGATATTACATCCATTTATGGAAGTACATTGATATCCAAGATATAACTTTTTATCACCATTACAATTATCGGGCAAAGAATATCCATCTATATTTGGAAGCGAATCTGATGCTGCAGATCCCCAAGTTCCATAATAAGGTGTGTTTTTAAATTTAGACCAATTTGAAGTACGCAAATCAGAACCTCTAGTTCCAGTATTGATGTCAGAAGTGTAAAAATAATCTTTTACTAAACATTCACATAAATTTAAAGATTTGATAGTTCCTGATATTTTATATTCTTTTCCCACATAATCTTTATTTTTTATTTTCAATAAGGCGTTAATTTGATATCCATCTTTATCTTCAAATACAACATATTTAGGATTCGTAACTCCACTTATTAATAATTTATTATAATTGGAAACATAACCCTTATGAATTGCTTGTATTTTTACATTCTTGTTTTCATACTTTTGATAATTAGAAGTTATGTCTTTAATGCTGTTTTTTTGAATAGAAGCTGTTTGACAGCTGACTACAAAAAATAAAATAATTATTAGAAAAATCGACATCAGTTTATTCTTCATAAGTGTTGTTAAAGTAATGTATTTTATAGATTTTTCTATTACACTCGGTGGACTAATAATTGAACTTAACATAAATTATATAAAGACAAAAAGTCTGATCAATAAAAACAAAAAGAGGAACAATATGTACTATCAGCTACAACCACTATTAGCACTTCTTATAGTCATCTCTTTTGGTTATGCTTTCGGAGAGTTGGCCCGTCTGGTAAAACTGCCAAGAGTGGTAGGTCAGATATTTGCAGGTCTGCTCTTAGGTATAGGTTCAATAAAATATTTCTTAGTTACAGAAGTATCAGCACCCCTGCTTCAGTTCATGTCAGAGATGGGAATCCTGTTATTGTTCTTCTTCGTCGGACTCCAGATAGATGTGAAGAGCTTCAAAGGAAACCTGCTAGAAGAAGTGATGGTAAGCTCTTTTGACACATTGATACCTTTCTTCTTAGGTCTGCTTATCTTTCATTATCTCTTCGGACTAGGCTGGATGGTATCATTAATCATAGGCATCTGTCTCTCCATGAGCTCTCAAGCAGTAAGCATAGACGTCCTTGATGAACTGAATATGTTAAAGACAAAGATCTCAAAGATCATACTGGCGGCAGGAACCATAGATGATGTTCTTGAGATAATACTCATATCCCTGATATTTGCGCTGATGCACATAGCAGTAGGAAGACTCTCGACACAGACCGTCCTGATAGACGTGCTCATATTTGTCATCCTTATAGTCCTGTTAAGGTATCTGATCATACCATTGCTGCTGATGTTGTTCTCAAGCGAGAAGAAACTGACCTATCTGTTTACAGGAGCAGTCGTAATAACAATAATCATGGCACTGATAACACAATACTTAGGATTAGGCGCCATAATCGGAGCATTATTCTCAGGCATACTTGTCAGAGAAGTCCTGACAACAGGAAAACACAAGAATGTATGGGAAGAACATAACATAGCCAAGGCAATACACATAATAAGTTTCGGCCTGTTCGTTCCTGTATTCTTTGTATGGATAGGGATGAATACCGAACTCAGCATACTTCTTACCAATACCTGGAAAATAATAATATTGGTAACCATATCCCTGTTAGGTACTGTCTTAGGATCAATCATCGGAGTGATGGTGCAGCATGGCGGCACGATCTTTGAAGGGGTGGTAGTCGGTTGGGGGGTAGCGCCTAAAGGAGATGTTGAACTGGTGATAGCTACATTAGCGCTGGGAAAAAACCTGATCAGCCCGGACATATACTCTTCATTGGTATTGATGGCTTTCTTTTCAACACTTATCGCACCCATAATCTTTCGTTACTTAGTCAAGAAGATGAGCAAGAATCCCCGCGTAAAAACCAAACAAGTCCAAACCAAAGAAAAACTTCAAATCTGAAGAAAAACACAAGAAACATTTATAAATAAAATTTGACCCTGATACACCATGGCTTACTCCCTTCCCGAATGTACAGCACCAGTAGCAGGAGTTATAAGGTTCAAAGGAGTCTTTGACTATGCAGGATTAGCAAAGATGGTGCTAAAATGGCTCTATGACAGGCATTATGAGGTCACCGAAGGTAAGCATAAGCATAAGATGTCATGCCCGCACGGCTTTGAGATAGAAAGAGAATTCAAAGGAGAAAGAAAAATAAATGATTTCATAAGGTACAAAGTCAATTTTGCTTTTCACCTATGGGACGCTTTCGAAGTCGATGGAGTCAAAGACGGAAAAAAGAAAAAATTATGGAATGCGCGGATAGAGATAAGATGGGGTTGTATAGTAGAGATAGACTATCAGAATAACTGGGATACGCCATTCAGATCCAAACTGCTAAAGTTTTTCGCAAATTACATAATAAAGAGCGATCTTATAGTAAAACACATGGATCGCTTATATTACGACATGTTCAAGTTTCACACAAAGATAAACAAGTTTTTGGGAATGGAAGCAAGCAAAAGCGTGTTTTAGGAAGAACAATGAGTGAAGAAAAAGATAAAATAACGATAAAAAGAATATAAAATATGATGAACGAATTAAAGATAAAAAAGCATACAATCATTCAGAAAGATAATAAGAAAATAAACGAAAAATGGTCGAGAGAAAACTGCTCGTAGACGAGCTGGAGCTTGAGTATGAAGGTCTCTTTAATGCGACAGAAGTATATGCTGTCATAGATGAATGGTTAAAGCTAAAAGGTTATGATAAGTTCGAAGCATTAAATCAGGAACAGGTACTCCCAACAGGCAAAGACATACGGGTCATAATAACACCAAAAAAATGGCATACAGATTACGTAAGAAAAGTATTGAAGATAGAACTGATAATGCAGAACGTAAAAGAAGTAGAGACTGTCGTAGATCATGTCAAAGTCAAGATGAACCAGGGAGAAGTCAGGATACTTTTCTCAGGAATACTGGAAACCGACTGGGAGGGAAGATGGGAACAAAGGCCGATCTACTTTTTCTTAAGGACAATTTTTGAAAAGTATATCTATCGCACACAAGTAGACAGCTATGAATCAGAGGTCGTAGCTGATGTTCAGGAACTGAAAGAAAAAGTGGGAAGCTACCTGAACCTATACCGCTTCCGGAAACAGATCTAAGAGATTAAAATTAAGAGATCAATATCTCACTCTTAAATAGTCGGCACTGAAAATTTCTACAGAAAGCTTTAAAAGCAAGCGATTTTCCTAAAATAAGAGCTGCCTGTCAAGATCAAGACAAAAGAAAGAACAGGCATCATCCCTAACAAATGTGGGGGTTGCAGAGTCTGGCCAAATGCGCAGGACTTAAGTGTGCTTAAGTGTTGAGCCTGGTGCGATGAGATAAAAACACTGCGCTTGGACATCCTGTCCCTTAGTGGGTCCGCGGGTTCAAAAGCAGAGAGCAGAAAAAAGCTGCTGCGTGAAAATCCCGTCCCCCACATCATTCTAATACTTTACAAAAAATGCTTGACAAACAACTCTTGTCAAATCTTAACTGATAGGCGGGAACATGGGAGATGAGATGATAATCAAAACCAAAAGAGTACTAACACCAAGAAACGTGCTGATATTCACACTAGTAGCAACAATAATCATCTCAATAATAATAGGAGTGATACTTATGGAAGACCAAACGAAAAAAAGAGTCTTATTAAAGACAAACATGGGAGATATAATCATAGAACTGGATCCAGAGATGCCGATCACAGCAGGAAACTTCGAAAAATTGGTCAGGAAAGGTTTCTATGACGGCGTCATATTTCATAGGGTCATCAAAGGATTCATGATCCAAGGAGGAGACCCGACAGGAACAGGAACCGGAGGACCAGGATACACTATCAAAGACGAGTTCGGACCAAAAAACAGAAATGATAGAGGAACAATATCCATGGCCAATGCAGGACCCAATACCGGAGGAAGCCAGTTTTTCATAAACCTGGTAGATAACAACTTCTTAGACGACAAATACCCTGTGTTTGGAAAAGTCATCGAAGGCATGGATGTAGTTGATAAGATAGGAAACGTGAAGACAGGACCAGGAGATCGGCCATTAGAAGAAGTCAGGATCATAAAAGCAGAGATGCTTGATGATAAGAAACAGTAATTGGTCTTTGTCAGACAATATCATAAAATAAGAATAGTGAACAACTTACCGAAACAGATGATATAGATTATCTGAAAGATTACCTGAACCTGGCAGCAAATCTTTTCTCAAGGTCATCTATTATAGGAGTAAGGTCATCATAACCTGAATCACGCCAACTGATAAGCTCATCAAGACCCTGACGCGCTTTTAACCTGTGACCTTCTCTAATATCAGTATCCACCTCATCGATAAGATTCTTGATCTCTTCTTTCTCCTGAGCACCAAACTTTTCATCATATCTTTTCCAAAGCTTGTCAATACCATCTTCAAGTTCCGGAGGATTACCATACTTTTTGCTGATAGCTTCAAGACTCTCAATCTTAGAACTGGCAAGATCCCTATCCCCCGCATTGATAGCAGCTACAGCTTCCCGTCCAAGACGCAAAGCCTGAGTCTTAAGATCCTGAGGAGGATTACGCACAGTCCTCTTCTCATTATAGGCGATCGCGGCGAGAATAAAGAGAATGATGACTCCGAGAGCGACCCATTTCCAGTTTCTTCTGAACCAACCGTGAGACTTTGAACCTCCTGAAGTTTTTTTCTTCTTAGAGATGAGCGTCTGTGACCTTTTGTTTGGTGTATCACGTTCCTGTAAAACCTTATATACCTTGATCTCATCAGGAACGCCCTTGAAATGACGATACCCGACCTCAGCAGTGGGAATCTCATTCTTGTTCATAGAAAGATAAACCGCTTCTGTAAAATAGATATCGCCAGCTTCAGCAATACCCTCTAATCTTGCAGCAATATTCACGGTCTCACCAAAAACATCATTGCCTTTCACTACACATTCGCCGCTATTGATAGCTACACGGATTTCAATCTGCTCATCTTCATCCTTATCCTTATTATAAACTTTCAGAACCCTTTGAATCTCTCGACCACAAAGGACAGCATCAGTCGGAGACTTGAACTTGACCATAAATGCGTCACCAATAGTCTTGATGACCTCGCCCCCAAAATCCTGGAAAATAGGTTCAATAAGTTCCTCATGAAGTTCAAGAAGCTTTTCTAGTTCAGCACGGGAACTCTTAGAAGTCCTACTGGTAAAACCCTTAATGTCAGTGAACATTATGGTCAGATGTTCATGTTTCATAAAAGAGAAGAGAGATGCTGATACTTTTAAATGTGACGGAAATGTAGCCATCATCAATATCCTGAACAGAGTTTCCTCAACAATTTTTTTAACAACATTCTTCAACAACATTTAAATAGGAAAAAGCATCTGAAGAAGACATGGAAGAGGTGAAAACAGAAACAAAAGGCTGGGGAGTGGCCGCTTTAGTCTTCGCGATAATGAGTCTTTTATTCATATTCTTACCTTTCTTAGGAGCACTCTTTGCATTATTGGCAATAGTCATGAGTTTCTTCCAGGAAGACAGGTTAAGCAGAGGAGCAAAACGAATAGCTATAATATCGCTTGTACTCAACGCTTTTGCACTCTTATTATTTGCCCTATTCTTGGGATCAGCCCTTAACAAGACAAGAACAACATTCCAGGAACTGAGTATTATAAAACAGAAGGTCACGCATATAGAAGACAAAGCAGACTTTTATGAACAACAAGCAAGACAAGAATGTCAAGGAACCTGTGTAGCATCCGCAAAGGATTGTCAAGGAGAAAGCTTCATGATCGGCTGTCCGAAAGACACACCAGTCTGCTGTCTCAGATAATATTAAAACTAACAACTATCAAAAAAATCCTAAGATCACTTCCAGAAATCATACTTGTCCTTCTCTTTCTTCTTCCTGAAAATATAAAGATAAGTAGCGTACTTCCTAAGGCTGGGCCAAAAGAAGACATAACTGATTATGACCTTCCAGAAAGGAGGTTTTTTCTTAGTAGTCGGTTTCTTCGGTCCATGTGAGGAGGTGTTATCCATATGATACTTATACAAAGAACTTATTTTTAAACTCTTGCCTAAAAAATGGCTTTTTTATCCAGAAGCAAGCGATCTTGATAAAGACGACAATAAACTTTAAATATGGTTGGTGTGTAGGAGATTATCAGAGGTGGGGTATGGCAAAAAAGAAAAAAGTGCTGATAATAGAAGATGAGAAACACATAGCTCATGCAGAAGGACTCATTCTCTCAGAACATTACGATGTTTCCTATGCTTATGATGGGGAAGAAGGAATCAGGAAGATAAAAGAAGAAAAACCACACCTGATAGTCCTTGACCTGATGCTTCCGAACAGAGGAGGCTATGATGTCTGTTTCTCAGTAAGACAGGATCCAGAACTGAACGACACAAAGATACTCATGGTAACCGCATTAAACCAACCATTAGATAAAGACAAAGGGGTGATGGTGGGCACAGACGCGTACCTTACAAAACCGTTTGAGCCAGATCAATTATTGGAGAGTGTAAGGAAGTTAATTAAATGACCCTTGTCAGTCTATTACATGGTTTTTTCAGTTTTCTCGGAACACTAGAAGGAGAACTTTTCAAGACAGCAATAGAACTGGTCCTGTTTGTGATCGTAGATTATATGGTCATATCAGAATGGACCAGACACAGAAGGAAAGAACTTCAGTTTCTCATCGTAGCATTTTCTGTAATGGTAATACAAAAGATCTTTTCAGTCTATTTTTTAGCCAACGCGACATTTACCTCATCTTTCTTGAACTTTCACTACTTAAGGATATTTGACAACCTGTTCGAGGTCTTTGCACTGTTCCTGATCGCAAACGCCTTTGCCTATCCGATAATAAAACAGAAACGATTGAGAACAAGGAAATTCATAAAAAAAACTCTTCTTTTGTTGTTGCCTTCAATGTTCGTGCTTTGCATGTTCGTGCTATCCATCCTTGACCTGAAAGGAGGATCATTAGACGCTTTCTGGACAAACACTTCTATGAACGTAGCAGAGATAGTGATACTGCTCTACTACGCAGCTTATCTCATGGTAAATACAAAATATCCGGTGAAGTACAGGGCTAATATAGTATTTGCTTTTGTAATATACACAATAACGCCGACGATAGAACTCTTCAATATAATACTTTACAATAATCTGAACAAATCATTAGTGGTCGCTTCACACCCGTTCCCTTTCATATCAGTACTGATAATAACTCAGGTCATATACTTAAAACTGGTGGACAAAGCAACAATACTATACAAGCTGAGAGAATCAGAACGAAGGTACAAACAAGAAAAAGAACTGTCAAAACTAAAGGATGAATTCATATCAACAGTATCTCACGAGCTAAGAACACCGCTTACCTCCATGAAGCTTTATGTAAGCTTATTGAAAGACAACAAGTTAGGAAAGACAACAAAAAGACAAAGAGAAGCTCTGGCGATCATAAACGAAGAAGCAAACAGGCTTAATAAGCTAATAACAGACATACTAGACCTGTCAAGATTTGAAGCCCGGAAGATGAAACTCAACCTGATAACCTTTGATCTGAATGATATAGTTAAAAACAAGCTATACCTCGCTATGGCGAAGGAAAAGAAAGTTAAGGTGGTGATAAACGTACCAGACAAGTTCATGGTATTAGCAGATAAAGATAAGATAAACCAAGTCTTTGTAAACCTGTTCTCTAATGCGCTAAAATTCACTCCAGAAGGAGGCACCATAGTTTTGAGCGCAGCGATGTATCCTGCAGAATGGAGATTTGAGATATCTGATACTGGCAGAGGTGTAGAAAAAAAGATGCTACCAAAACTCTTCGATAAGTTCTATCAGGCAGAAGATTTCATGATACGAACACAAGGAGGGATAGGATTAGGATTAGCCATCGTAAAATCAATAATAGACCTGCACAAAGGGAAGATCGGAGTAGAAAGCGAGCTTGGAAAAGGAACAAAGATAACGATAAGAATACCAAAAGATCAGATATACTGATAAAATCTGAGAGAAAAAGCTTTAATCTTAATCTGAGTCTCCACTGTAAAATCCTAAGTCGGCAAAATAAAGATCCGGCTGGTGCCATTCAAAAACCCTGATGACTCTTGCATGCTCATCAAAACCTACAGAAATAACTTCATGCCGTTCAAGGACATTCATCAAGGAAGATCTGACAATCTCAATATTTTCCTGTATAGAAGTGATGAGTTTTTCTCTGGAAGCATCAAAAGGAACATAATCTGTTAAGCTGTCAGCCAGATCATATACTGTCTTACAATCAGCAGTAAGTTTCCCGAGCGCCCCTCTTCTGCGATACCTATCAACAATCTCTTCAGGAAGGTATAATGAATACACAACTGCGATGTCTGTCAAACTCTGAGAAGCAAACTTGAAATCCAGACGGTCAAGATCAGAACTGAGCTTCAAAGGAGTCATAGAAAAGTAGATCTTTCCAAGAATAAGCTCTAACTCATCATAATGATGTTCTGTGCCTGGAATGACCTGTCCATCCTTTTTCTTGAAAGTAGGTATGGTAGTTCTTATATTATCTTCAAGTCCTGTCATGGTTTTTGTCAGAAAATCCTCTCTTTTTAAAGGTTTCTCAGATCCGTCAAAGTCAACTAATTGTCAAACAGGGCAATGTGAACACAGACGTCATGGTTACTTAATATGAATGTATTTGAGATGCTCTTCTTTCCCCGGATTATGATACTCAAGTTAACCAAAACCGAAAATTTTATAAACCGTTTTTGTGTCACTAAGATAAGGTGTTGATTTGATGAGATGTGAATTATCAGATATCTTAAAGGTGGAAGCTTCTGGAGAGCAACCTGTGAAATACCCCTATGATCCTAATCAGATAAAACCCTGGGAAATGCCTGATTATGAAGAAGAGAGGCCGGAAGAAAGGGAACGACCTTATATAGAGATTCCAATGATGCCTGGTGATCCTTACGAAGAAGAACAACCTGATCAAGAAAGAGGGGTAGTAATAATTTCGTATGATTCTAGATCCTTTCTTGAAACTCTGTAATGATAGATTATTAAAAGACTTTTACTCAACTTTTATGTTTCTAAGCCAGTAAGAAACATCACCAACTTCAAATTTTAACTGGTCTTCATCCTGCTTCTGGCCATCATGCCTTATGATGGTGTAAGGTGTCTTAGAATTGATCATGATCTTTTCTATCTTGCCTTTCTCTTCTAAAAACTTGATCTCTAATGGGGAAGCAGGTTCTATAACATCCAAAGGCATAGCAAGAAGACACTCCTGCATCTGCAAAAGCAGTTCTGAATCTGTAATGGGTCCCTCATGATATGCTAAGCCCTCGCTGAAATGTCCAATCACTTTGAAAGGGCGATAAAATTCTGCAGTCTTTTGATGGATCTCGTATATAAGACCATCATCAAGGATCAGTCTCTTGGGATCTGCTTCTAGTGTTATTGGCGTATTATAAAGACGCGCACCAAAGATACGAACCTTGTCAGGCCTGATGATCATCTCATTTCCCTTTCTTGTAGCATAAGCAGGATAGTCAGGATGAGTATCAACATATAACCGAGTCAACCTGAGAAACATATCTTCCCGTTCCTTAAGGTCGTCAACATCAAACCGGTAATTGAAAGGCAAAGCAGTTACGCGATACTTAACATCCACATTGCCAAAGACAGCGACCATATCCGTCAATTCGCGGGTATGAAATCTGCCCTGTCGTTCAAGAGCTTTAACCCATTCAGCCAGACCGACGATATGATCGCCATGACTGGGCTGGATAAACACTTCCTTGACCCTGTGTGTGTAGAGTGCCTTAGGTATAGCAGAAACAGGTACCAGTTTCTTCAATTCTTCAAAATAATGTTCATCCCTTAAGGACATAGAAACATGGTATGGAAGTCCGTGTTCAGTCATTCCCTGGAAAAACTCGTGGATAAGAAGTTGCGCAGCGTATTGGCCTTCTTCATCAGCTAAGCTATCTTCCAAAGGTCTTAAGGGTTGACCTATCTCAGAATACTTTCCATCAAAAACTATCCCTTGCCTCTTGTTTCTTCCACGCATAAATCCTAAGAATGCATCAATTGTATATAAGTTTTATCACTTATGAGTTGTCATTTTTATGTTCTTGTTTCTTTGTGAAACTATCCTGGCAAAAAGAATTGAAAGCCTCCCCCGGGATTTGAACCCGGGACCTCGCGCTTATTGGAAGAATCATCTTATGATATTTACCAAGCGCGCGCTATACGACTAAGCCAGGGAGGCTTTGTTTTAGGTTTGAAATGTCTTGTGTCAGCTAGCCGGATTAAATCATTGTATTTAAAGATTATTCTTTTCTTTTAGGTTTGTCATTTAAGAATCGTTGTGTTCTACTTGTTAGTGATGAAAAATCCTCTTTTTAAGAAACTTTTATTAAATGGAACACTAAACCCAAGATCGGTGTTGAGATGATGGAATTACTAAGAAGAATACTGCCTCCAGAAAACGTTCTGAAGAAAGAAGAGAAAGAAATAATGATCAGAACAGACCTTTCAACAGTAGCTTATCATGCAGCAGCAGAACTGGCAAGATGGCAGGAATTAAGCCAATGGTATCTAATATCTCCTGATAATGATCTTGGAATGCATATAACCAGGATGACTCAGGCTTTGGGAAAGAATGTGGATGTCTATTACCGATTGTTTGATGAAGACTTCGTCTCTTATCTGGAAAGTCTCATGCCGACGATAGAAAGAGAGGAAAAGGATTTTACTCTGGTTGTCGGAAAGAATTTTGAACAATACGCAGCAAATACTTATTTTCCGCAACTTTACTCCACCAGGATAGCGAAAGAGTACAATATAAAGGTTGCTGAAACCCTTGGAGAAAGACTAAGAAGATCTAAGAAGAGACTTGTGGTCGTAACCCATATAGGAGACTCAATGGCTCAACAAGTGGTGGATTACGCTATCAGGTGCGCCCGGGAGTCGGTAGATAGAGACTGGTTCTTCAACCTCCCAGAGTCAGATGATGACTCTTACTAAATCTTCGGATGTATGAATACTTTTATAAACCTCTAAATCTTTAGAGTTCAAATTTTACTCCGATCTGAAAGGGTGAGCGAATGACGGAAGTCATCAAGAAAAACGGAAAAAAAGAGGAATTTCAACCTGATAAACTCAAGAGATCAGTAGAGCAGGCAGCAAGAGAAGTAAAACTTTCTGAAGAGAAGATGAAACAGATAGTCGTCAAGTCGACAAAACCAGTAATAGAATACATCTATCAGAAACCTGAAGTGAAAACACAAGAGATAAAGGAAAAGGTTGTGGAAGCTGTAGAGAAGGAACATAAAGAAGTTGCCAAAGCGATGAAAGAATTTGAGAAGAAGAAAAACCACAACCACGACCAATAAACTTGAGTGCGATAACCGGTTGATCCCTCTAAAAGCAGCATCTTTCTTATCATCTATCTATTCTTCCTAATCTTTCACGTCATTCTAGTACTTTCTGTTTTTTGAATCAAGATAAGACTGAATACGCTTTTTTCTTCATGGAAAACTATTTATAATGTGTGTACAGGTTCCTGATCGGTTGTTGATACATGAAAAAAAGAAAACTCTACATAGCAAACACTCCTGAAGGAAAGATACACATCGACAGTATAGACAAAGAACAATTGAGACAAATCCCTGAGAAGGGAAACGCTGGCAGAGTAAGATATACCTGTCCTTATTGTGGAGCCGAAGTTATACCAAAGATGGGGGAAAAGAACATCTGGCACTTCAGCCATAAAGGAGGCCTGTGCAGCCAGTTCCTAGGAGCGCAGATGGACGACGGAAAAAACAAGAGACTGGACCTGTCAGGTGTTCCGACCATAAAACTATCCGATATACAACTAGGAGAAGAGAGTGCAAAATTCTTATGTGTGAAATGCAAGAGAACATTCAATAAAGCAAGTGGTCACAGGTGGGAAGCTAATGAGTATATCTGTGAAGAATGTTTTCAAAAACTATGATGTTAAAAATAAACTATTATGAAATAGTTAAGTTCTTTGTTAGACTATCACTCATCCTTTGTTTTCTTCTCAACAGGTTCAATACCAAGAATCTTTTTCTTCCTGAGCCTGAGTTCGGCTAGAAGGTTACGGTATTTCTCTTTCTCTTTTCGACTCTTAGCCAGCTCTTCATAGAGATCCTTGTTTCTCTGGATAGCCTGTTTGTATAGTAAATTTGTCTCTCTGATCTGCTGTTTGACCTTATCAAGCTCGTTCAAGTCAACGCAATGATCATCCACAGGATGAGTCTTTCTGTACTCTTCAATCTTATTAGGGTCAATTTTGCCTGACCTGACAAGCTCCATTTCTTCTTTAGTAAGTTTGATGCCGATAATCATCACCTCAAGAGATCTCTTTAAGAGGTCATATAAGAAAGTGTGGTTTTAGGTCTTTTGCGCAAACCTGACAAGGCAGTGTTCTTTCACTACCTTTGCGGACTAAAAATGCGAAACATTTAAATAAGCAGTGGCTCTTACTGATAAAAACTGTATCATAGCAAAACCAGTAAAAAATTCATATTCATATTGGTTGGGGGGATTTCATAATGACATTGGAAGGTGTATTGAAAAAGATCGGTTATGCAGTAGGAACTGCAGTCCTAGCAGCAGGCATATACAGCGGTTGTCAAAATCAAGCTGTTGGAGGACAAGGTTTTGGTAATAACAATGTTGCAGCAGTACTTTCTGATTACTCCGCATCAAGAAAGGAAACGCTTTCAGCAAAAGTACAGACTTGGTTAAAAAAGCCAGAATACTCGAAGCTGAAAAAGACCATCGATTCAATAGATAATAAACGAAATACTGCTCTTCAAAGTCTCCACCAGCTGTACTTTCAGACCTGCAGAAAAGGTTGTACATATCCTCAGAACATAAACTTCTTCAATGATGCTCAAGAGGAAGCAAGCGAACTGGGAAAAGTGCTTGGCGACCTTAAGGGATTGATACCTAATTATAAGCCTTCAAAGGAAGACCTTGACTTGGGAAATAAAGCCCGGCTTGATTCTAACAGAGAGTATGTGCAAAAACTCAAAGAACTGAAGACCTTATATTCTCAGCTAAGAAAACATCTCGACGAGAAAACAAGACAGGAAATCGGTGTCGGTGATTCCTGGAAATACGATCCAGCAACAATGAGCCAATCCAGTATAGATTCTAGGCTAGAAGCAGCAAGGACAGTAAACCTATCCTTAAGGATAGCAGATCATGCAGGAATGACCTATAGTCCAACCAAGAAAGAACTGAGCAGCTTAAGAGATGCAGAAGATGCAAAGAAAAGATTATTGGAAAAAGTCTGGGATAAAGACTGTAAGAGTTTTGCACCAGGGTCACAAGCTACAGCAACGCCAGAAGCAAGAAAAAGACTGGCAGATAAGTTAGGTGTGGAAGAAAAAGTCATGCCAAAACAAGGCGGAAGAGGAAGCCTTGCAGCATTATATTGCAATGCAAACTGTTCAACAACAGCTCCAAGGCCTTCTTCAACAAAGGAGTCATCAGCAGATGAGATTGATGGTTCTGGATTATACGATCTTTTGAAGGG
>JALWQS010000141.1:0-13675 GCA_027083015.1 Candidatus Woesearchaeota archaeon | reverse complement strand
AAGGGTTTGGTAACCTATTTTACTAATAGTGATGAACCTGCAGAGCAGAAACCTGAACCTAAACCAAGCGCTTCAGAAACAAAACCTGTAACGCCAAAAGTTAAGCCTGCAACACCTGAAAAAAAACAGGAAACAAAACCAAGACCTGCACCAAGAAGAAGCTCAAGCAGGCATAGACATCACCGACGACATGCAAGTTCCGGAAGGCACAGGACCAACCCTGTCCATAGCGTTTCTTTGATCCCTGAAGACGCGTATTCTGGGAGAAGACCTCAGCAGCCTTCCCAACCCACAACAGTATCTTTGATACCTGAAGATGCATATAGGGCAGCAACAGGAAGGCATAAAACAAAGCCTGCTAAACCATCTGCAAGAGAAGAATCAGCAAAAAAACCTGATCTGAAACGACATGGTTTTTATTGAATGGCTTAGATCAATCTTAGATGCGATAATTTTTGATATGGCATAAGCGTAGTGCCTTATAGTTTTATTCTTTTTTCTATCTTTCTTTCTATCTTTTGTTATTGTTCTTTTATTGTTCTTTTTTTATCCTATATTCTGTTATTCTGTGCTGTGCGTGGTAGACAGAGAGATATGCAAAAAAAGATATACAGAGAACAGATATAGAAAAATATATATCTGTAGAAATCATTAGTATCTGTGGGGCTTGGTAAGGAAATCTTCGGGAAACCTGTTCAAGAAAGCATATAGTAGGTCTGGTGATTCCAATCCTGGCAAACTAATTCTTGAATATTGATTTCTGGCGGGTGGTCTTAGTACGGGATAGTATGGGATAAGATACGCAAAAAACTGTAACTGTATTTGAAAGAACAAAAATTATGGTCTTGTTGATGATAGCTTAAATACTGCTTGTGCGAAAAACACTTGCAAAACCGAGAAAGTTTTAAATAAGATTACTCCATAGTAGTATCAATATAGTTAGGGGGTGGAAAAAGCTCAAAAGGGCGTGATGCGTATTAATATTTAGCTCTAGCTATACTTATCGTTTATAGGGGGATTTAAAAATGCAAAAGGACGTAAAACTTGAAGAAGAAGTTCAAAACACTTCTAATGTTGGATTAGGGTTGAAAAATAAGTTCTATAGGGGAATAGCTGGTCTAAGTGCCGCTGCTTTGCTTTTGTTAAGCAGTTCTTCCAGCGCAGAAGCAAGAAGAAAGCCACGAAAAGCTGTAACAACTACAACGAGTTCAGTTACGAGATCAGTTTCTAATCAAGCGCTAAGCCTAAGAGCACAGGAAGCTGTGGGAATAGCAACAAGAGTAGAAAAACAGCCTGTCTATAAACATAGGTTCTGGAATATAGACCGACAAGTAGGTTTAACAGCAAAACAACAAAAGTGGCTTCAAGCTGCAGACAAGTCCTTTCCAAGTTATATAAGTCCAGGAGTTCTATACTTATGTGCAAGAGGAAACCAACAACATGTTATCAACTATAAAACCCCCATCAAGTGCGGAGATCAACTTCCTATGTTAAGAGTAGGAAACAATCAGACAGCATACGAAGCATTAGAAGATGTCGTAAGGCAAAAATTAGCTAAACCCGGAGAAGATCCGATAGCACCTGCATTTTCAAGACTGAAAAAGATTCCAAAAGCAAAAAGAGAACGTATGATAAGGAGAATAATGAACATAATGTCTTATGTAGCAAGACAAAATGGTTTCAATATGTACATGAAACCGGGCAAAGAAGGCCCAAATGATGTACCATTCCCACTAGAAGCATTGATAGCAGGAGAAGCTGCATTAAACGGACACTTTAACAGAAGTGATTATGCAATAAGACCGAAGACAACAAAACCTGCAGCAACAAAACCCGAAACTCCACGCGTAATAATAGTTCCTGCATATAGACAACCGGCAAGAAGACAACCTGCGAGAGGTCAACCAGCGAGAGGACAACCTGCGAGAAGACCAGCTGCAAGGCCAAGAGTAAGGCCAGAAGCAAGACCTGCACATAGAGAAACAACAGCAAACGTAACAGTAGAAGTCAGGCAACAACACCACAAGCCTAAGCCTGCTCCATCAGCAAGGCCAGCAACTGCTCCACAAATAGAAGAGCCAAGAAATGATGTTGTAGCACAACCAAACAATGAACCAAAAGTAAGACCACGACCAGTAACAGTCAAGCCAGGAGCAGAACAGAGACAAGAACATGAACAAGCTTCAGGATCAGGACAAACACCAGAAGCAAAGAGAAGACAAACAAGAGCAGACAGACAGACATTAGAACACAGGATAAACACAAACGCAACAAGACTAACACTCGCAGATGCTAACGTCGGAGGTTTCGGAACCCACGAAGGGGATTATGGAATCTATGCACGAGGAGTGTTAGGAATAAACGGTCCAGCAGATTCTGCAAGACCATGGAAGCTAGAACTCTACCTGGATGGTGGTTATCAGAGCGGAGCACTGCCTGCTCACAGGATATTCGGAGCACCAACATTAAGAGAAGGAAACCTTCTAGACACCAACAGGATAAGACACGGATTCTTAGGAACAATGCTCAAATATGCGCAAACGTTCGATCAGGGAAGACTAAGCAAAATGAACCTGGAACTAGCGTATAATCTCTGGAAGATGATGCCCGATGAAGTAAGCATAACTGAAGGGCCAATAACAACAGGTCCATCGTCAGGAAATCTTGAAGGTGGAGGAACCTGGACCGAAACCGGTCAAACAACTTCACAAACAACAAGAAAAGGAAAAGGAACAACTAATCAGTTCAGCTTAAGAACTGACTGGGGCTTCAGATTAAGAAGCGGCACATTAACGCTGACATTGGGAGGAGCAACAGGAAAAACATCATATCTACACTCATCAACAGAACATACAGACACACAATCAACAAGAGTGGAAGATACTTCAACCAATGATCCGGTAGAAGTAATACACAGGACAACAAGAGCGACAGACACGGACACAGACCTTCAGCTAGACGAACAAGTCAGTGCATGGTATGCATCAGGATTAGTAAGGTTAAGGTTTGACTCTGCAGATTCCAGATGGGGAGTCGGCGGTCTGCTCCACGTAGCAGGGCTTATGAACAGGTTGCACACAAAGCTTAACCTGACAGGAACGACAACTGAAGACGTATCACATGAGTACTCAGTGAACGGAGTCAGCGAGAACATACCCAGTTCAACAAACATCTACAATCACGAACCACAGACAAGCTCAACAGACAATCATGAGAATGATCTGCACCTGATATTAGGAGGAGAGGGAGGAATGCACATATCATTCATGGACCTTGAAGGAATGTTGGGGTTAAATCTTCTGAAACTAAAGTCAGCGGATCAAAAGGTTCCGGTAACAGGATACTTAGCTGCCTTGTTCAATTCAGGACATTTCAGCGGAGGAGCGAATGCTTATATCGACGGAACAGATCTGGTAGTTTACGCAATACTGGGCGCTCATAAGGACAGAAGCGATGCCAAAGCTTATGCCAAACATCTAGTAGCACAGGATCAACTGATAACCTACGGATTATTGCCGGATGCTCTGAAAAACAGGGTCTTCCAGTATAGGAACATAACATTCGCGCCGACCTATAACGGATTACATCTTATGGGAGGGCCGATAATAAATTTTGCAACAGAACAAGTAGACTTTATCCTTCAGGCACAAGGAGGCTGGAAAGGACATGGTCTTACAATCTGGTATGATAACAGAGACAGAGATGTAGGAGCCAGCGGAGACATCAACCTCACTCCAAAGAGAGCAAGAGGAAGATGGAAATTAAGGCTTTCTGCAGGAAGCGGAGAGATCAATGGACAAAGAGACGGTTTCGGAATGATAGGTGTGGCTTATCAGGAGTAGAAGGAGTAGATCATCAACCGGAAATAACATACGGATATAGATAATATTCATAAAACATACGGGGTAAAAAAATGAAAACAAAAAGGACAACATATCTGATCGCGACCTTGCTGGTAGCAGTACTATTGGCAGGGACAGTACTTGCTTTGCCGGACAATGCGCCAACAGCAAGCATAAGCGCAAACCCTTATGACGCTGAAAACACAGCAGTCATAACGGCAGTATCCATCGATACGCTTGCAAATGCAGGCATAAAGACCATCACGCTATACGAAGATGGACATAGCATAGGTACAAAAAACTGTAACCTGTACAGCTCATGCGTCTTCGTAAAGACCATAGTCCATAACTTCCAAGGCTCACATACCTACTATTCTATAGCTGAGGATAAAGCAGGACAAAAAACAAGGTCAAATACGATAACAGTCAATTTCAACGGCGTAAATAACGCTCCGATAATAGACAGTTTCACACCAACGGACACATCACCAGAAGCGCCAGAAAACCAGGGAATAGACTTCACAGTAAGCGCACATGATCCAGATAATGATCCTTTAACCTATGAATGGAGAGTAGACAATGCACTCCAGCCAGAAACCTCAAGTTCTTTCCACCTACAACGCTCAATAACCCAAGATACCTCGTATGTAGTGAGCGTAAAAGTATGGGATGACAAGAACCTGTTCGACTCACAGGTATGGATGGCAACACTGACAGATGTTCCGACAAGCATAGACCTCGAAGGAGATGTCCTACTCTCAGAGTGCGAAGAAGGAACATACACAGTCACAGTAGACACCGTAGCCGGCGTGACAGACGTACACTGGAACTGGGGAGACGGAAGTACAGAAAGCACAGGCACAGGCCTGACAGCAACACACCAATTCCCAGAAGACGGACAATACAACGTCACAGTAACAGTCACAGATGGAGACAACCAACAATACACAGACACACTAACAGTTGAAGTTACAGATGTCGCTCCACAAGTGACCATCATCGCCCCGGATGAATCACCATTAGGAGACCTGGTAGATTTCAACGCAGATGTCATACCACCATGTAATGATGCACTAGTAAGTTACGAATGGGACTTTGGAGACGGAACACCAAACGTCACTGGACCGACACCAGTACCGAACACTCCACACATGTACATGCAAGCAGGAGTCTATACCGTGACACTGACAGTATATGATGATGACGGATTCGGCCAGGACACACACGTAATAAACATAACAACATCAGGCCCGACAGCTGATTTCACATATGATCCAGCCGATCCGGAAGAAGGAGATAATGTAACATTCACGGACAATTCAACAACAGACGATCCAAATGATCCGATAACCGACTGGGAATGGGATTTCGACGGAGACGGACAGACAGACAGTTACGAACAGAACCCGACACACGAGTTCGACCAGGAAGGAAACTATACAGTAACACTGACAGTCTCAAACTCCAGAGGATCCGATTCAAAAACAGTTACGATCGTAGTGGGAAACAATGCGCCAGTCGCAAGCCTAAGCGCAACACCAACAGGAGGCGAAGAGCCTCTAGATGTGCATCTTGAATGCAACGTGACAGGCGGCAACGAACCTATGGATTATGTCATAGACTTCGGAGACGGAAGCCCGTTATACAACGGAGCGGTCGCAGATCATACCTACCAACAGAACAACACCTACACAGCAACCTGTACAGTAACAGACAATGACGGAGATGTTGATCAAGACAGTGTAATAATAACTGTAGATGATTCAGAACCTGTCATCGACTTCACATGGGATCCAGCAAATCCAGTAGAAGGTGATCAGGTAGACTTTGATGCAACCATTGATGCTCATGACCAACCGGTCAGCATAGACTGGGACTTTGGTGACGGAAGCGCACATCCTACTGGAGAAGACCCAAGCCATACCTTTGCAACAGAAGGAGATTATAACGTAACACTGACCGTAACAGATTCAGACGGAAGCGTAACACAGGTAACACACACAGTAACTATAGCTAACAACCCTCCAGATGCTGAACTAATGGTAGATCCAGATCCAGCACAAGGAGACGAACCATTGACAGTAGAGTTCATCTGTCTGGCATATGATGGAAACGAACCACTCACGTATGTTCTGGATTTCGGAGACGGAACTTATGTAGGAGTAACACCAGGAAACCCTGTACAACACACCTACACACAAAACGGAACATACCAGGCATTCTGTAATGTCACAGACGCAGATGGAGACACAGACTTAGATTCGGAGATCGTCACAGTCTTTGATACAGAACCGGACGTAGAATGGACATGGGATCCTACAGCTCCAAACGAGCACGAACCTGTATTCTTCAACTCAACAGTAAGCGGTTATGACCAGCCACTGACGATATCATGGGATTTCGGAGACGGAAGCTCAGGATCATCAGATGAAGATCCGACACACGTATTCGATGCGGCAGGCCAATACACAGTAACATTGACCGTAACAGATTCAGACGGAAGCGTAGTATCAGTCACCCATACCATAGATGTGGGAGTCAATGCTCCAGATGTAACACTCAATGCAGATCCGCTTCAGGGACCAGAAGGAGTCAACGTGACATTTGACTGCTCATGGACAGATGGAGATGCACCATTCAGCTGGTACATAGATTTCGGAGACGGAAGCGCATCAGTACATGATACGAACCCGGTCAGCCATGTTTACGGAGTCCAGGGATCCTACACCGCAACCTGTCATGTAGATGATACAGACGGGGATTACGGAGAGGATCAGGTAGTCATAAACATAGATAATAATGTGCCTGACATGACCCTACAGGTAAATCCCGAGAACGGAACCGAGCCACTCACAGTAAGCGCAGTCTGCGGAGTGGTTGATGGAAACGGACCGTTTGATTATACTATCACCTGGGGCGACGGCGATATGCTCGTCGGAGATGATGAAGCGCCAACATTCGGCGGAACACATAACTACACAAACGACGGAAACTATACCATAACCTGCAATGTCATAGATGCAGATGGTGATCAGGCGCAACAAAGCGTAGATGTTCAAGTGTTCGATTCAGAACCGACAGCAAGCTTCACCTACAGCCCAACAGACCCTGTAGAGGGCGACCAGGTAGATTTTGACGCAACGATAGACGGTTATGACCAACCATTGACAATACTCTGGAATTTCGGAGACGGATCAACAAGCAACGAAGAAGATCCGAGCTACACATACGCATTAGCAGGAGATTACAACGTAACACTGACAGTCACTGATTCTGACGGGAGTAGCGTAACAGCATGGGCAGTCGTGAGTGTAGGGGAGAACGCTCCTTTCGTAAACCTGGATGCAACACCGCTTAGCGGTCCGGAAGGAACAAATGTCTCTTTCACATGCGCATATGTCGGGGGCAACGAACCGGTACAGGTAGAACTAGATATGGATGGTGATGGAGTTACAGATTCAAACAACCTGGAAGACTCTATGGTATTCACAGTACCAGGAACCTATCAAGCTACATGTACAGTCACAGACGCTGACGGAGACTCTGACTCAGACTCCGTAGTCATCAACATAGCAAACAACCCACCAGTCATAGACAGTTTCAACGCAACACCTAACCCTACAACAGAAGGACAAGATGTTGATTTTGACTGTCAGGTATCAGGAGGAGACGAACCATTAGTATACCAGATAGACTTCGGAGATGGAACTCTGGTAGGAAGCAATCCTCAGGAAACACATGCTTATACCAATGAAGGAAACTACACAGCATCCTGCCTTGTCACAGATGCAGACGGAGATTTCGACTATCAAGAACAGGTTATTGAAGTGACAAACAACCCACCAGTGGTCAATCTCGCAGCAAACGTCACTCAAGGCAACGAACCATTATCTGTGGAGTTCACATGCTCAGCAGGAAACGGCAACGAACCATTTACCTATGATGTTGATTTTGATGGTGATGGAGTCTGGGATGTTGTAGGCGATACCAACAATGTCTGGACACACGATTACGGATACAACCCAGGAATCTACAATGCACAATGCAGAGTTACAGATGTAGATGGAGATATGGGAACAGCAGTCCTGCCGATAACAGTCTTTGATTACGTGCCTACAATAACCAATTATGCAGTAGATCCTACGCAAGGAACAGAAGGAGACACAGTAAGTTTTGATTGCCAGACCACACGCGGCAACGAACCATTAAGCTATGTCATAGACTTTGGTGACGGAACACAGACGGCCTCCAGTAGCGCTTCACATACCTACCCATTAGAAGGCAACTACACAACAAGCTGTACAGTCACAGATGCTGACGGAGATTCAGACTATGCAGAACAGGTAGTCAATATAACAAACAATGTTCCGGTAGTCAATCTTCATGCAAACGTAACGAGCGGCGATGAACCATTATCCGTAGAGTTCACTTGTGATGTGGGAGGCGGAAACGGACCATTAAGTTATGATGTTGATTTTGATGGTGATGGAGTCTGGGATGTCGTAGGTGATACCAACAATGTCTGGACACACGATTACGGATACAATCCAGGTGTCTATGCTGCTCGGTGCAGAGTAACAGATGCGGATAATGATGTTGGGTCAGATACTGAACAGATAACAGTCCTGGACAATGCTCCGGTAATAACAAGCTGGACAGGAACACCAAATCCAGCGACTGAAGGAGACATAGTAAGTTTTGATTGCCAGACTACGGGTGGCAATGACCCATTAATCTATGTCATAAACTTCGGAGACGGACAATCAAGCAGTGATCCGCAAGACTCACATACGTATAATGTGGAAGGACTTTACAATGCAACCTGTAGCGTAAGCGATGCAGACGGAGATTCAGACGCGTCATGGTTTATAGTCAATGTGACCAACAACGCACCAGTCGTAAATCTTGCAGCAAACACGACAAGCGGTGATGAGCCATTATCCGTAGAATTTAATTGTTACGTAGGAGGCGGAAACGCACCATTCAGTTACCAGATAGACTTTGATGACGGAACAGCACCTGTAAATGCTGACCATGCAGTGCATACATACAGCACACCGGGAGTGTACAACGCAACCTGTACAGTAACAGATACAGACGGAGACGTCGGAAGCAACGAACGTCAGATAAGCGTTGCACAAAACGCTCCGGTAGTAGATCTGGTCGTAACACCAAATTCCGGAGTAGAAGGAGACTCATTAGACTTTGATTGTCAAGTAACAGGAGGAAATGCACCACTCACATATCTGATAACTTTCGGTGACGGGTCAAGCACAACATCGCCACAGGCAAGCCATACCTATACATTAGAAGGCAACTACTCAGCAACCTGTACAGTAACAGACGCAGATGCTGATATAGGATCAGATACTGAGATTGTGCCTATAGGAAACAATCCTCCGGTTGCAAACCTGATAACAAATGTCTCACAAGCAGAAGAGCCACAATCAGTAGAGTTCAACTGTACAGTAGGAGGCGGAAACGCACCATTTGATGTCTGGATAGACTTCGGAGACGGAAGCGCATCGGTAAATACTGATTATGCAGTACATACCTACAGCCAACAGGGAGAATACCTACCAACCTGTACAGTAACAGACACAGACGGAGACGTAGATGTAGATGATAACCAACTAGTCAACATAACAGATTCAGTACCGACAGCAGCATTCAACTATACATCACCGGTGACTGAAGGAGCACCAACAAGCTTCTTCGACCAAAGTACAAGCTATGATGGAATAACAAGCTGGGAATGGGATTTTGAATCAGACGGAACAGTAGACAGCACTGCACAGAATCCGACACATGTCTTTACAACAGATGGGAACTACCTGGTAACCTTAACAGTTACAGATGCAGATGGAAGCACAGACTCCTATTCAGAACTGGTAGTTGTGCAGAACAACGCACCAGTGATAGAACTGACAGTAGTTCCTGACTCAGGAAGCGAACCATTGACAGCAACAGTAACCTGTACAGTAACAAGCGGCGGAAACGCACCATTCACCTATCTTGTATTATACGGTGACGGAAGCTCAACAACCAATACCTTCAGCACGCACACCTATGATCAGGACGGAATATACGGAGCCATGTGTCAGGTGACAGACGCGGACGGAGATGTAGCAGTAGATACGGCAACAGTCAATGTTACAGACACGGAACCTACAGCAGACTTCAACTTCACGCCACAAAATCCCGGAACAGGAGATACTGTGAGCTTCACAGACCTGTCAACCGCCTACGACGGAATAACAAGCTGGGCATGGGATTTTGACAATGACGGAACAGTGGATTCTACCGAACAAAATCCTACGCATGTCTATAATCTAGCAGGAAACTACCAGGTGAACCTGACAGTGACTGACGGAGACGGAAGCACAGCATGGACTGTGAAGACCATATCAGTAAATGCAACACCTGCAGCACCGATGATACTGAACATACAGGTCATAGACATAACAAACGTCAGCGCAAACATAACCTGGGCAACAGACCAGTTAGCAGACTCACTGCTAGAGTGGGGAACAACACCAAGCCTGGGATCAAGTATGTTCGACGGTACCTTCGTGTACAACCACAGCATGCAACTGACAGGCCTGACGCCAAACACGACCTATTATTTCAACATAACAAGCTGCAACAGCTTAGGAAACTGCACAACAAGCGGTCCAAACACATTCACCACGCTAGCCGCAGATGCTGTGCCACCAGCACAGGTGACCGGCCTAGCAGAATCTAGTGTGGGAGATGATTGGATCCAATGGGCATGGACAAACCCAAGCGATGCAGACTTTGACCATGTAGAAGTATGGGTGAACGGAAGTTGGTACGCAAACGTATCAGGAACTCCGGGCGGAAGCGGTAGTGTAAACGTAACAGGACTAGCAAACGGAACAACCTATACTGTAGAAGTCATAACTGTAGATACCGACGGAAACAGAAACACTCCGGGACAGACCGATGATGCAACAACAACCGGAGGAACAGGACCTGATGTCACACCACCAACAGTAGGACTGGTAGCTCCATCAGATGGATCAACAGATACGGACGGAAACGTCACGATCATGTACACAGTCTCAGATGATCAGGCAGCAACACTGACCTGCGACGTATGGTCAAACACCAGCGGAGCATGGGCTATAGATGCAGCAGGCCAGAGCACAACAAACGGCGGTTCAAACACCAACGATTATACAGGATTGGCAGACGGAACCTACAGGTGGAACGTAGAATGCAGCGATGGAACAAACAGCGCATGGGCATCAGCCGACTTCACCTTTGAAGTAAATACCAGCAGCGGAGGAAGCGGTTCAGCACCATCAGTAGTTGCATGGGCAGATGATCTGAACGGAAACGCACCACATACAGTAAATTTTGATGCAGTAGTTACAGGAGGAGATGCGCCACTGAGCTATGCATGGGACTTTGACAATGACGGAACAACAGACAGCACACAAAAAAGCCCAACATACATCTATAATAATCCTGGTACCTACAACGCAACAGTCCAGGTATGCGATGCAGATATGGACTGCGATTCAGATTATGTAACGATCGTAGTAGGATCCTCAGCAAACAGAGACATAGCAGTATTGTCTATGACAAATAACAAGACAGGAACAACAACCTATCTTTGGGATGATGTAGGAGTGAACGCAACAGTGCAGAACCAGGGAGACGTTACCGAGTTTGTAAGCGTAGAACTGCTCGTCGACGGAACAGTCACTGATACACAAGTAGTAAGCATAGATCCGGGAATGAGCCAAGTGGTAACATTCAACTGGGCAAGCGCATCACCTGACGGATGGAGAAACCTGGAAGTCAGAGCAGTACCAGTAACAGGAGAAAGCGACCTTTCAGACCAGTCACAAAGCGACAACATAAGGGTCTGGCCAGTAGATACAGTACCATCAGGAAACTATGTGGTGGCTAACTCAACAAGAGAGATATTCCTGGATAAGGTAAGCGCAAGTCCAGGAGACACATTCAACGCTTACCTGCCGATACAGAACCAGATGGCCATGGAAGACTTTTACGACCTAAGAGTCGAACTGAGCTATAATGACACAGCATTCTCAGTAGGACCATCAACAGTACAATACATCGATCTGGGAGCTGACAGTCTGGAAGTAGTCCAGTGGACCGTTACGGTATTGCCGGGAGCAAATGGAAACTACGCATTCAGTGCAGCATTAGGCAATAACGAGATAACACCGGCAGAGATCACAGCAAAACTGATCAATATAGCCTGATCATAAAGCGGTCATATATCAAAGCGTGATATAAAATGTGATATAAAATATTTTTTTACTTTCAAAATATTCAAATATTTTAAGGGATAAAGGGGTATTATCCCAATAAATCATTGGAAATGTTTTATCATGTTTCAAAACATCATCAACATTGAAGGTGTTTGCCGAGGGGTTTAGACAGCTAAGATTTGGAAAGAGAGCAATGAAAGGTCACTAAGTGATCAAAAAACAACTAAACGAGAAAAACACTCATGAGGTTCAAGATGAAAAACAAAACCATAATCAAAGCATTGCTGGTAATGATAGTGGCTGTCATCTTCTCAGGACTGGCAAACGCTCAGTCATGCGAAGGCACATTATCAGCCCCAGGCAACCAACTGTATGTGGGAAATCCATTCCACATCAACTTCTTCAACGGAGACCTGAACTCAACAGGCTATAACGCAACACTTATCCTACCATCAGAACTCACGCTGATAGGAGGAGATCCGAACCCTGTCGTAGGTCTGGTGCCCGACACTAACTATTCCTGGGAGGTCAATGCGACAGCAGCGGGAAACTACACCGTAAACGTGACAGTGGAATCACCCAATGGAACCTGCAACCTGACATACGGACCTTTTGAGGTACAGGACGAAGAACCGGATCCTAACATCGTAATATTCGTAAGCAACATGAACAGTCTGATATTAGGACAAGATTATACAGAACAGGTACAACTGTTTAATTCAGGATCAGGAAATGCATACGACGTCCAAGGACTGGTATCAACAGCAGGAGGCCAGACAGTAACGCCGATAAATTTCTCAACATCACAGATAGATGCGGGAGACACATATACAATGCATTTCACGATAACACCTACTGTATGCGGCACCGCAGACAGGTTCACCGTATACGTGACCAACTTTGCAGACGGAAACGGAGACCTGCAAACACCAGTATCTGCCTATGATGATTTTGATGTCATAGGAACAGACATAGCATTCAACCAGATAGGAGCAACATCAACAGAACAAGGACAAGATACTACAATATCCTATCAGGTACAGAATATAGGAGTGCTGGATGCATCAGCAGTAACAGTAGATGTGTATATAGATTCAAACCTGATAAGCACCAGAAACCTGGGAGATATACCGCAAAACGGAGTAGTCAATGACAGTTTCACCTACGGAACTGCAGGCCTATCAGTAGGGGACCATAATGTAACAGCAGTCCTGACATCCACAAGCGAATGTTCAAATACGAACAACCAAGCAGAAACAACATTTACAGTCAATACCGCAACAACACCCTTCTGTGGAGACGGAACCTGCAACGGAGGAGAAACCTGCTCAACATGCGCAGCAGATTGCGGAACATGTTCAACCTCCGGAGGCCACTCAGGAGGTGGTGGCGGAGGCGGAGGAGGCTCTGCCAGAATATTCTATCTAGAACTTACAGAAGAAGAACCAGAAGTCACGCTGCCACTAAGAAATTCAGATACAGTAAAGTATGAGTGGAACGGCAGAAGCTACAGATTCATAATCAGACAGAGATATGCTGATTCACTACAATTCGGAGTAAGTG
>JALWQS010000140.1 GCA_027083015.1 Candidatus Woesearchaeota archaeon | reverse complement strand
AAGAGTACCAGCCTTTTTCCAAGAACGAAAAGCAGATCTCAGATCACCATGCTGAGCAAAACAATCACCAGCCTTATCATAAAGCTTCTCCCTCCGATAACACAAAGCAGCATCACGCCAAAGACCCGCCTGCTCAAAATACCAACCAGCCTGCTGAAACTTCTTAGCTCGCTTAAGCATACGAGCCGCCGTATCAGGAGAACCAGCATTAGCATAACACTGAGCAGCAAAACCAAAACCCTTATGGTCCTTAAGAATACGAGCGATACGACGCCAAGCATCAGAATCCTTCCAACCAAGACGTTGAGTATAGATATCATAAGACTTTTGGATAGCACCAGAAGCTATGTGATGATAAGCATAACGGGAATAAAGATAAGCCCGATACTCAAGAAGCCAAACCTGTTCAGGAATAAACCTCTCGAGAGATGCAAGCAAATCCGCAGCATCAAGACCCTTCTTACGGATAAGAAGATTTTCAGAACGGATAAAACCATCAATAAGGTACTGAATATTAGGCGTCTTACCCTGACGAAGACTATTCAAAAGAATAATCCTATCCTCATGAGAAATCCTCTTCTTCAAGATCCGCCTTATCGAAGACAGGACTTTCCTATCAGTAATCAGCTGAACCATCTAATCAATCCCATTTAAGACCTTCAAACTCCTCCAGAAGAGAATCATCAGCCATCTTAAGAGAGTAAGTATACCAATCAAGCTCACCAGCCCGCTTCTTCTTCCTTAAAAACTTCAGGAAAGCATCCTGGCGCTCCTTATCCCAAAGCTCAAAAAAGAAAGCAGTCTTACAAACATGAAGGATATCGCAAGAATGATGATCAATACGATGATCATGACCACCATTTCTCTCAGGATGAAGAGGACAAAATACCTCGTCTTTCTCATGATCATAAACAAGATTATAACAGACCCCAGAAGGATGAAGATCTTTCTCACGATTCATCCATTCATTAACAGGAACGCCCGAGTTCTTAGCACGATGAAAATCAACCGTGTTATCAGCTATAGCCTTAGCGACCGACTTCTTGTCACGAAAGGAATGACCGCAACAACCAAAACAGCTCAACCACCCAAGCTGACAAAGACTTGATCTAATGTACTTCATGATATCAACACTCTTTTGAAAAAACATAACTTTTGAAGAATACAAAAAACACATGACAGATTTATTAATCTATTGATTAAGAGCAACAGTAAGTACCACAAGCATAAAAAACAGAACAATAAGCAACACGATCAATCATCAGAAGCAGGAACCTGAATACCATAAGCCTGAGCAATGTAAGAAAGGAAAGCATCAAAAAGATAAAAATCCCTGTCCAAAAGAGCAGAATTTCCCGAAGTTGAACGATCACGAAGACCACGAACACCCATATCAACCAATCTACCCTCAAGATCCTCGTTAGCAGCTTTTATGAGAATCTCCTGGAGACCAGAAGCGTCACCATGAAGATCAACACTCAAAAGATCATAACACTCAACATTTTCCGGCAGAACCCGGTGAGGATAAAAGAACGGAGTCACAAAAACACCAAAATCATCACCATCAGATCCATAACGGACTAGCCTAAAAGAGCATTTATCAAGCCGGTCCTCCTTAAAAAGAGCCGTATCTTCAGAACCCCCAACCTTACCATCGCCAAGAGCTTCCCATAGAGATTTATAAATAAGAGTTCTCTGATTAGGGGTGTATCTACCATAATCCTCAGATCCAGAGTCATAAGCAGAAAGTTCTGTGTTAGCCATCATCCCAGTAAACACCATCTTCAAACACCTAATAATTAGTAAGAAACAATCAAATAAAAAGGTTTGCTTTATTAAGCATAAAAATGAGCTATAATAGGGTAAAAAACATCAGTCTAACTCCGCCTCAAGGGTCTTTATAGCTTCCTTAAGAGCATCAGCCCTTTGGCGATATTTCCTGGACAAACGGGTAAACTTGACCTTACGCGCATCTGAACGGGCTTCACGAGCCTTACGCTCAAAAACAGCAACTTCTGACTCCAAGAGTCCCTGGCGCCTCTCAAGAAGCTTTATCCTGGCCTGAACAGAAGCAGGAACAAAGAACCTGAAAGCCATAGAAACAACATAAACAGCCAAGAATATCAAAACACCAGCAAAAACAGTATGCCAATCAAGAGGAATATTATCAGAATTAACAATAACAATAGCAACATAAGCAGTCATATTGATAGAAATACCATTCATTATAAAGAAAGCTACAGATTCAGGAATCCAATGAAAAAAACTTATCGTAGCCAAGAGAAGACCATAAGCAAAAAGTCCGAGGACTATAAGAATCTTAATATCACTCAAAGCAAGCATAGAGTTAAGAAAAACAAAGATATCAGCATTCCCGGAAGAGATGAAAAGTCCTCTTAACAAAGAAACAGAGATGAAAACCAAAGCAATACTATTACCGAAAGCAGTATTCCAACCCAAAGCCTCAGCCTTATTCCTACCAAAATAAAGCTGCATAAGAACAAGAGCGATAATCATAGGACCTAAAGTCCAAAGCATGTCAGGATGTTCAGCAGGAGCCAGGATAAGATCAGCGATACGAGGAAACAAGGTATTATGAGCATAAGAAAGAGGAACATCCAAACCAGAAGGAGCAGTCTGGTTAATGCTCTGATTAACGACCAATGAAACATTCTCCATGACCAACAAAACACCTCTTTAGTAGTATATAAGCAATTCAGGAAAGAAACAAAAAAAGAGTATATAAATGTTATCAAAGCAGAGAAGAATAAGAAAACTATCACTTTACCTAAAGAACTGATAAAGCTCAAAAGAAATCAATAACAAGAGATCTCATCTTTTCTCACGCAACCTGCTCTGAAGGATACGCACATCTTCCCGAAGCTTCCTGATAGTCTCATCAAAATTCTCTGCACGAGAAGCATTCTTTATAGAAGTCTTTATCAAAAGCTCATTATCCTGACGAAGACGAGCGATCTCATCGAGACGAGACTTCAACTCACGAGTATAATAA
>JALWQS010000139.1 GCA_027083015.1 Candidatus Woesearchaeota archaeon | reverse complement strand
GGGTGCCTGTCAAGAAAAAAGTTGTGAAGAAAGAGCCTGTTAAGAAGAAAACAATCAGTAAAAAGACTGCCAAAAAGACAGCTGTAAAGAAGGCAGCAAAGAAAAAACTGCTCAGGAGAAAATCATCTCAAAAAAAAGCGGTGAAGAAAAAGAAACAAAAAGTCAAGAAGAAAGCAGGGACTAAAAAAGCAGCTAAAAAGAATGCATTGAAGAAAAAGTCATCAAAGAAGATCTCCAAGAAGAGACCAGCCGAGAAAAGACCAAAGAATACAAAAGAGAAAACAGCAAAGAAAACAACTAAAAGAGCGACGAAGAAAACAACAAAGAAAAAACCTGCAAAGAAACAGAAAACATTAAGCTTACTAAGCAAATTGACAAAAAAACTCAGAAGAAGATAAGATGATCGCAACAATAAGCTGTATTGCTGACTAAGATCAAGACAGAAAAAGATACAAAAATATATACAAAAGATACAAAATGGGAAAAACAATAAGCCTAAACCATCTGACAAAAGTTGAAGGACACGCAGACCTGACAATAACGATAAACAAAGGCAAGATAGAAAAATGCGAACTCTCGTCAGCAGAAGGATCAAGATACTTCGAAGCGTTACTAAAAGACAGGAACTGTCTGGAAGCACCAGAGATCACATCAAGGATCTGCGGCATATGCAGCTGCGCACATTCAACGGCAGCAGTAGAAGCAGTAGAACGCGCAATAGGGCTAAAAGTTACAGAACAGACAAAGACACTAAGAGAACTGCTGATGATAGGAGAAAGGATAAGAAGCCACTCCACACACCTCTACTTCTTAGCACTTCCAGATTATCTAGGCTATGACAATGCCCTGGAGATGACAAAAAAACACAGAAAAGACATAGAACGATCACTAAGACTGAACAAGCTAGGAAATGATATCATCAAGGTGGTGGGAGGAAGAGTCATGCATCCAGTAGCGTCACAAGTAGGAGGATTCACCAAACTACCCACGCAAGAAGAGATAGATACATTAAGAAAAAGACTTCAAGAAGCACAAGAAGACGCTTACGAAACAGCAAAATTATTCCTAAAACTAAAACACCCAAAATTCTCCAGAGAAAGCGAATACTTCTCAGTATATAATGATACAGACTACGGACTGCTGAGAGGAAACATGCAAAGCCAAAAAAATAAGTTCAAACAGCAAGATTACGCAAAATACCTTTCAGAATATCATGTCTATCACGCAACAGCAAAGTTTGTGGCTAAAGAAGGAAAAGCATATATGGTAGGAGCATTAGCAAGACTCAACAACAGCTACAAGTTCTTATCAAAAAACGCCAAGAAAATAATCAATGAAGCAAAAATAAAATTTCCGATAACAAACCCATTCATGACAAATGCCGCGCAAGCCATAGAACTGGTGCATTATGTGGATCGCGGAGCAGAGATATGCCGAAAACTAAAGATAAAAGAAGAAAAACCTATCAAACCAGAATACAAAAAAGGACGAGGCATAGCAGCTATAGAAGCACCACGAGGAGTATTATGGCATGATTATGAAGTAAACGAAAACGGAGTGATAACAAAAGCTAACATAATAGCACCGACGACGCAAAACCTTGCGAACATGGAAGAAGACATAAAAAATTATCTTCCCACACTACTAAAACTGCCTGAAAAACAGATTGTTCTAGAGATCGAAAAACTCATAAGAGCATACGATCCCTGCTTTAGCTGCAGCACACACTTCCTGAAAGTAACATGGAACAAAAAATAAGAGATATCTGAAAGATAAGACAAACAATCAATATACGATGCTTAATCTTCAATACCAAACCATCCGGTCTTTCTAAAGATAAACTTCCTGATTTCTTCAATAACCAGGACAGACAAACCCATCAGGAACATCCAACCGAGAAGCCTAATAGGGAAGGGAGCAGTATCAAAAACTCTTCTTATCCAGGGATGCCAACCTATAAGCGCAACCAGCAGACCTTCTGAAAGGATACCCAAAAGAACAATATGATTCTTAAAAAAACCCTTGGTGAACACACTCGTACGTATAGTCCTGCAAGCAAAAACATTAAACATCTGAACGACGATAATCGTAGCAAAAAAACCCATAATAGCAGACATATACAGAGGATCCCTCATAGATATATCCGCACCCCAAGACCAGCCACCAGCAAATAATATCTTAAAGAATATAACATAAGCAAAAAAGGTCTGAAGAGGGCCGATAAGACCATAAGAACGCACAATCATCTTCCAGTTAAGAAGCTTAGATCTAGGATCACGAGGAGGACGCTTCATGATATCAGCACTAGGAGGTTCCATACCCAGACCGATAGCAGGAATCATATCAGTACCGAGGTCAATGGCCAGGATGAGAAGAACAGGAAGAGCCAAAGGCCAACCAAGCAAGACAAACATCAAGAAAGGAACGATCTCAGGAGTGTTAGAAGTCAAGATATAAAGGATAAATCCTTTGATGTTATCATAAACAGTACGGCCAGACTTGATAGCCCGGACAATACTGGCAAAGTTATCGTCGAGAAGAACAGCATCAGCAGCCTCTTTAGCAACTTCAGTACCTGACTTGCCCATAGCAATCCCGACATCTGCTTTCCTTAAAGCAGGAGCATCATTAACGCCGTCACCAGTTACAGCAACAATCTCGCCCATCTCCTTAAGAAGAGAAACAATCCTTAACTTATCCTTAGGAAGAGCGCGAGCGATGACAATCTCCTTATTCTTCAGGAGAGACTTAAGTTCTTCATCATTATAAGAAGGAAGATCAGGACCTTTAAGGATAATAGGATTGTTAGATCGGATAATGCCGGTCTGCCGGGCAATATTAGCGACAGTAGTTGCCTGATCACCAGAGATGACAATGATCCTAATGCCTGCTTCCAGACAAAGATCAACAGCGTCGGGTACCTCTTTTCTGGGAGGATCCTGCATCACAATGAAACCATAAAAGGTATAGCCATCCTCAAACTCAGATTCTTTCTCAGAAGAAGAAATATCCTTCAAAGCGCAGCAGATGATACGAAAACCCTGCTCAGCGAACTCGCGGTTCTTAGCAAGAATATTATTCTTAACCTTATCAGTAAGCTTAAGAACCTTACCGTCCTTAAAATACGTACCGCATTTATCAAGGACGACCTTAGGAGCGCCCTTAATCAAAGCCTTCTCATGATTGTTGAACCTATTAGCTGTTACCATGAACTTGGTCTCAGAACTGAAAGGGATCTCATGAGTACGAGGATGTTCACCTTCAATATAATTTATATTATGAAAAGAAGAAGCATACCTCTTAAGACAAACATCGATAGAATCACCAAAACCCTCATGCTTCTCAGAATCAAAAGAAGCATTATTACAAAGGATAAGTATGTCGTGAAATTCAAAGATACCCGGAATCTTACGAAGGCGAACCTCTTTATCACCAAGCAAAAGTCGGGGTTTAGAACGGTCAAAAGAAAAAAACTTATCATCCAGAAAAAAACCGTGCACATCAAGATTATTCTCAGTCAAAGTCCCGGTCTTATCAGAACAGATAACAGTAAGAGAGCCAAGAGTCTCAATAGCATCCATGTTCTTGATGAGAACATTATGCTTAGCCATCTTCTGAGCAGCAATACTTAAGGTCAAGGTGACAGTAGGAAGAAGCCCTTCAGGGACATTAGCGACGATGATGCCGATAGCAAAAACAAGATTAGTCCAGAAAGGGTTCTTGGTGACAAAAACACCAGCAGCAAAAAAACTGATGCCAAGAAAGATAGCAATATAAGAGATTATCCGGATAAAATGACCGATCTCTTTCTGAAGATGAGAAGTTTCAGAACCAACATCACGAGTCACCTTAGCGATCTTGCCGATCTGAGTAGAATCACCAGTAGATACGACCAACGCCTTACCAGAACCAGACTGGACAAGAGTTCCTGAAAAAACCATATTCCTGCTGAGAAGAATATTCCTGCTGGTAGGCTTAAGAGAACGAAGCTGAGGTTCAGACTCGCCAGTCAAAGAAGAATGATCAACCTTAAGATCGGCAATCTCAAGAAGACGACCATCAGCCGTGATCTTATCGCCTTCGGATAAAAACATGATATCGCCAGGAACTAACTCAGAAGAATCAACCTGGATCTTCTTGCTATCGCGAAGAACAGCAACCTTAGCAGTCATAAGCTTCTTAAAAGACTTCATAGCCTGCTCAGCCTTATACTCCTGAACAAAAGTAAAGATTGCATTAAGGACTGTTACGCCGATAAGAGCCCAAGCGATATAGATAGAACCTTCACCCGGAGAGATAAACTCGCTAGCAAAAGAAAGAACAGCCCCAAGCAAAAGAAGATAAGAAAAGAAATTGTTGAACTGAAGAAGAAACTTGAAGATCAAAGGAATTTCCTTCTTCTCACTTAACCTGTTAAGACCAAAAACCTTACGACGCTCAAGAACATCATCAGAAGAAAGGCCCTTATCAGAAGCTTTCAAAAGCCTAAACAGTTCAGAGAGTTTCTGTTCATGAACATCACCCGCTTTTTGAGAGTTCAAAACATCCATAAGCCATCATTTAATCATATATTAGACTGATACATCATCAACCGAAAGAAATGCTATAAAGCTTAAAACCCGGACCATCAACGTCTATCTCAAGATGGTGCTGACCATAAACCCTGCCTTCAACAACCCGATAAAGACGGAAATCATCAGCAAGCAATTCCCCTTTCTTAACATCACTACTATCAACAGGTACATCATCAACCTTTATGGAAAGATGAGCATTACCGCCAGCAACAATCTCCACATCCTTAGCATCATAATCAAGGACTAAACGACCAGAACCTGAAAGAAGCTCCATACTCTCAGGATGATTAAACCATCTGCCTTCAAGATAAACCATATTCGGGACCAGATTTTCAGGAATAGAATAAGTAACCGGCATGTTAGCCAAGAAACCCTCATTATTACCAAGATCACCACGATTCTTAGAATACCCAAGATAGATAGTCGGAGTCTTAATCCGAGAAAAATCAGTTAAAGGAAGAGAGAAAGAAGGTTTCGAAGGGATGCTTAAGTTAAGATGTAAAGCATTAGAACGTTCTTTCAAAGCAGAAAGGATGCTTGCTTCCAACTCATGACAGTTGCCTTCGCCAAACTTTTCAAGAGTGATAAAACCATCTATATCAATCAGGTAAAAAGCAGGCCAGAACCTATTACGGTATGCGCGCCAGGTAAAATAATTATTGTCAAGGATAACAGGATAATCTATACCTAAACGTTCAACAGTAGCTTCAACAACACTTAAGTTCTTCTCAAAATCAAACTCCGGAGTATGAACGCCGATAATCTCCAGACCCAAATCCTTATACTTCTTGTTCCATTCCTTAAGAAAAGCAACAGTCCTGAGAGAATTGATAGAAGAGGATGACCAGAAATTTATAAGAATAACTTTCTTACCGATAAAATCATTCAAGGTAAAGTTTTCAGAATTGATAAACCCGTCAGGAGAAACCAACTCAATAGCTCTAGGAAGATTCTTCTTTTTCTTAGCGAAAATTCTATCAAACGCTTCTCTGGTGATAACAGGAGAAACAGTCTTAGGATTAGGCATAGGAACAGAACTAATATTCAACATCTCAGAATCAAGAAGCCACGAAGCAGAATAGTTGCTTATGAGAACACCAAGAAGATCATCAGCAGAACCTTCAATCTGTTCACCCAAAAGACGACTATTCCTATCCAAAATCTCAGAATTAGAACCTGATTCAGGGACTGTAACCTTAACAGCCTGAAGATAGATGACAGCAATGATCACAATCACGCTGATAATAAGTAAAGGAAGCCATCTAGTAGACCGGTATACGATATCTTTTTCAAACTCTTCAGGTCTCTTAACAGCCATTTCCTAAATCACCATATTCTAAATATAAATCTTTAATAATATCAATGGTTTTATGAATATTTATTAAGTTAGTGGTAAAAAGATTATCAATCCTTATTAAACTGCTTCCTCAACTCAAAACTGATCGCTTTTGAAGACTCAACCTGAGGCTGATCAAAGGGATCAACATTTCTCAACATAGCAGAATAGACCGCTACATAATGCCAAAAACCAAGGAACTCTCCAATATTGAATGCATCTATCCTGTCAATCAGAACTTTACCGACAGGAATCTTATTATTGATAGCATCATTGTAAGTGCCTAAGAGCTCAAACTCAAAAGACTTATGGTAAGGAACATTATCCAGATCCCTAAGAGAACCATCCCTGAGCTTGATATGAGCTAACTTATCATCAACATGTATCTTCATCATCTGATCGTCCTCATTCTCAACAGAAACAAACAACCCAACAACATTCCTATGACCACCAAAGAACCGCTGATTAGTGTGGTGTTGAGATTCAGGAGCATCAGCAACATATATGGTCTGGCCTCTACCCTGCTTACCGACAGTCTCGTGGATGATCTGCATCAAGAAAAGAGAGAAACCAAGAAGCTTATGAGAATAAACAGGACAGAAGATCTCAAGGAAACCCTTCTTTTCAAGAAGAAAAAGATAAGAAGCAAGACGAAGAGCAGGATTCTTATCAACAGGAACAGAAGGATCACACACCTTATAGACAGACCTCAAACCCTTATCGATCTCCTCAACATCAATATCAAAAAACAAAGCAGGAGCGTAAGCAGAAGCAGTCATACCAGAAAACCTTCCGCCAATATCAGGATGAGGAATGACCTCCCAACCCATGCTTTTTGAGATTTGCCAAAGAGCACCCTTACCTACAGAAGTGATAGGAAGAACCTTGTAATCCTTAAAAGCAAGAAGAGACTCAATGACCCCAACAGTATTGCCTGACTTGCTGATAGGCATGATCAACGTATCTTTTGGAGAGAACTTAACCCGCAGAACATCAATAAGATCGGGTTCCATGCTAGTAAGGATAAAAAGCTGTTTTTCTGCAGTCATAGGTATGAGAGCATGATGGAACGCACGAAAACTAGAATGAGAGCCGCCATTAGCGATGACAATCAGATTCTTGAACTTGCGATACTTCCCCAATATGGTCTTCAGCTTAGAGATATCTTCTCGGTAAAGCGCAAAATCAGGAGCTTTCATCCTGGAAATCCCAGAAAGCTTGGAATTAAGACTTGCCAAACCTTTGATACGAAAATCATCAGTCTTTATACTTATCAAGGTAACACCTCTTTCATGATAAAAACAAATCCAGGGAACCTGTCGATCATCTACAAAAACTTCAGCTATAATATACTTGTGTTTTTGAACTCAGATAAACTTATCTCAAACCCTTTATCAGCTCTTTAAGAGCAGCTTCAGGATCTTCAGCTTTCGTTATGCCAGAAGCGACAAGAACCCCCTCGGAACCAAGCTTTAAAGCGATACGAACATCTTCGTGATCCTTAATACCAGCACCACAAAGTACAGGGATGGAGCTATCAACCGCATGAACTCTCTTAACAGTATCAGAGATAAGTTCAGGACGTGACTTAGAGACAGAAGCATCACCGCCGATAAGTTCAGGAGGCTCAACCGCAATATAATCCGGAGCAAAAGCAGCGATAGCCTCGCAAGATTCTGCAGTAGGAGCACAGACAACACTCAAAAGACCCACAGACCGAACACGCTTAATATCATTTTCTATGTAACGCAACTCAAGCTGATCCTCAGAATGATTGATGATGACACCGGAAGCGCCATTCTCTACTAGACTTTCAGGAAGATCCTTACCGGTATGCGCACCATAAGTGACAGGATCCACGTGCTCAGCAAAAACAGGAATCGAAACCTCCTGAGAAACATGAAAGATATCAGCGTTCTGGACAGCGACAAAGATCTCAACATCTTCCTCTTTAGCCACTTTCTCACAAATCTTAGCAAGCTCAACAGCACGTTCGCCAGTGGCCTGCTTGTAAGTCTTAAAATTAACCAAGATCAAAGACATAATATCTCCTCACAAATTTTTTATCCATCTTTATCCAAACATCCTCTTCAAACAGATCAGACAACTCTCTTGAACACCTGACTTCAACGCCTCTTATACAGATAAGCCTTCCCACTACTCCCAAAAAGCTTCATCTTATACCTGATAAGATCACAAACAGAAGACCTGGCAGGACCAAGAATCTTCCTGGGATCAAAAATCTCTGGCTTATCAGCAATGACCTGTCGGATAGAAGCATCAAAAGCCAAGCGAAGATCAGAATCAATATTAACCTTAGAGATACCATTCCTGATCGCAGCTTTGGTATCACTCTCAGAAACACCATGAGGATGACCTAACTTCGCGCCAAACCTCTTAGCTTTTCGGACAATGTTCTGAGGAATGCCCGAAGCGCCATGAAGGACAAGAGGGATCTTAACAATCTTCTTGATCTCCCGCAAACGAGCGATATCAAGCTTAGACCTGCCAGCGAACTTGTAAGCACCATGCGATGTTCCGATAGCGACAGCTAAAGTGTCACAACCAGTAGCATCAACAAAAGCCTTAGCATCCTCAGGTTCAGTCAAGATAATCTTACGCGCAGAAACCTTATCCTCAACGCCACCGATAGTGCCAAGTTCTGCTTCCACAGAAATACCTTTCTTATGACACATATCAACAACTTTTTTTGTGATCCGGATATTCTTCTCAAACTCAAAATGAGAAGCATCAATCATGATAGAAGAATAACCAAGCTTGATACACCGACGGATGATATTCAAGTCTTTACCATGGTCCAGATGCATAGACAAAGGGACCTTAGATTCTTCAGAAGCTACCTTGATGATGTTGGCAAGCGCCTTATGACCAGCATACTCAATAGCACCCTCAGTAGTGGCAATGATAACAGGAGACTTTTCAGCTTCAGCAGCACAGATGACTGACTGGACAGACTCCATATTATATACGTTAAAAGCGCCGATACCAAAATGGTTCTTCTGCGCAACAGACTGCAGTTTCTTATTTGATAACATTGTACTCCCTCAATTTCTTAAACGCCTGACGTTTCTTCAACAGACCAGCCTTAGCACCGACCTGCTGAATGACAGATTCTGAATTACACAAGCCAAGATTAAGACAGAAAGGAATATCCCTGCCCATAACCTGCCCAGCCAAGAACCCAGAACCAAAAGCATCACCTGCACCCGTAGTTTCAACAACATCAACAGGGTGCGGCTTCAAAAAATGGATATCTTTCCCGTCGAAAGCATGAAGGCCGTGTTTGCCCTCAGTTATGATCACGATCTCCAGGCGTCTACTTAAACCATAGAGTGACTTAAGCAAGGACCTGACGTCATTCTTCTTAGTTCCAAGAAGAAGCTTAGCCTCTTCTTTGTTGAGACAAAGAATGTTAGTAGCTTTAAGGACCTTACTAAGATAACGACGGCCTTTTCCGGCCATATAGGAAGAAGGATTAAAATAGACCTTGATGCCCTGACGAAGAGCGAAAGCCGCCAATTTTTCCAAGGTCTTAAAAGAAGAACCGACCATAGAAGCAAAATAAAACCAACGAGCCTTAAGCCTGTTCTTAGAGAACTCATCATAATGAAGAAAATTAGAAGCGCCCTTGTAAGCAAGGATAGCACGATCCATCCTTTCAGTATCTAAGATGATGGAATAACTGGTAGGGTAACGGGAATGCATCCGGTTGATAATGCTTACCTTCTCATCCCTAAGTTCTTCAATGATCTGACGAGCAGGATGATCATTGCCAACTTCACCTAAGAAAGCAGTCTTAACACCAAGACGAGAAAGACCAACACCCACATTAGTAGCTCCACCACCAGTCAGGAACTTAATATCCTTGATCAAGAGTTTCTGACCATGCTCAATCTTCTTAAAATCAACATCAAGGATTGCAAAGCAGTCAACAGTTGCAGAACCCACAGTTATAACATCGTACATGTCAGACTTCACCATCTCTTTTCATACGTAAACGTCCAATATCAAATAAATATCCTGTCTTATAGGACATCCTAAACACGTCTGTCTTCTTTATTCTTAAAATTTTCTACACATTCTCTAAGTACTTTTAAAGCAATAAGCTCCTTACCCTCAAACATCTGAAGAGAAGCACCTCCACCAGAAGAGACCAAAGTCATCTTATCAGCCAGACCAAGCTTATCAACAGCCGAAGCAGAATCTCCACCTCCGACAATTACAGTCGCACCAGAAGAAGCCCTGTCAGCAAGAGCATTAGCGATCTCTTTAGTTCCGACAGCGAACTTCTCGAACTCAAAAACACCGATAGGACCATTCCAGATTATGGTCTGAGCCGAACCAATACTCTCCTTAAACCGAGCCACGCTCTTAGGACCTATATCAAGAGCCATCCAACCCTCCTTGATATTCTCTACAGCATTAGTGATCGTGAGGGCGTCTTCAGAAAAAGCATTAGCAAGAACGCAATCAACAGGAAGAATAACCTTAGGATCATCCTTAAGACCCGATGCCAATCCGGAAAAATCCTTAAGACCCTCAGAATCAATCTTTGTAGAACCAGTCTCAAAACCAAAAGCCTTCAGGACAGTAAACGCAAGAGCTCCAGCAATAAGGATAGTATCCACCCTCTTCAGAAGATTCTTAACAGCATTTAACTTATCAGCCTTAAGACCGCCGATGATAGAAACAAAAGGACGTTTGGGATTCTCCATAGCTCCAGAGATGGTAGAGACCTCTTTCTCAACACTAAGACCGATACAACCAGGAATGAACTTAGGAACAGAAGTCATGCTGGCATGATCGCGATGACAGGTAGAAAAAGAATCATTCACATAAACATCCGCGAAAGAAGCAAGCATCCTGCCAAAAGAGTCACGTTCAGCAACATCCTTACTTTTCTCACGACTATCAAACCTAAGATTTTCAAGCATGACGATACGTGCATCTTTAGGAGAAGGTAAACCATTTTCCCCGTGATCATCTAATTTCCTGATCGCAAGACCAAGAAGCATAGAGAGACGGGAAGCGACCTTATCAGTCCTGAACCTGTCCTCAACTTTCTTAGGATCCGGTCTGCCTATATGCGTAATCAAGATGATCTGTTCGGCACCATGGTCTAACAAGTACTTTATCGTCGGAACAGAAAGCCTGATCCTGCGATCATCAAGAATATTGCCGTCCTTGTCTATAGGCACATCGAAGCCGGTCCTGACAATAACCTTCTTCTTACCTATGTAAACCTCTTTAAGCGTGGGTAAGTCCATATCATTCACCTGAATCATCAAAAGACAAAAAAATCAAAACAAAAAACAATTGTCGGCTCTAACCAAGCTGATGAAGCTTGAGTATAAGATCTATCATCCTGTTAGAGTAACCCCATTCATTATCATACCAACCGACAACCTTCACCAGACGCTTATCGATGACCTTGGTAGAGTTAGCGTCAAAGATGCAAGAGTGAGAATTACCGATGATATCAGAAGAGACGATAGGATCCTCCTGATACTCAAGAATGCCTTTGAGGTGGTACTCAGAAACACTCTTGAAAAGCTTGTGGATCTCCTCGACACTGGCATCTTTCTTCACGACACAAGTAAGATCTGTGATAGAACCATCAGGAACAGGAACGCGCATAGCCATACCATCAAGCTTTCCATTCAAGGAAGGGATGACAAGGCCGATAGCTTTAGCAGCTCCTGTGGAGGTAGGAATGATCGAAGAGGCAGCAGAACGACCTCTGCGGAAATCCTTGTGATGAGGGGAATCTACAGTACGCTGATCTCCTGTAAAAGCATGGACAGTAGTCATAAAACCATGTTCAATACCAAAATTATCCTCCAAGACCTTGGCCATAGGGGCTAAACAATTAGTCGTGCAGGAAGCATTGCTGACGATAATATCATCTTTGGTAAGCTCATGCTCATTAACGCCCATTACTATCGTCTTAACAGGTTCTTCATCTGCATCAGACTTGCAAGGCGCAGACACGATAACTTTCTTAGCGCCTGCTTCTATGTGCTGCATAGCAAGTTTCCTCTGAGTAAATCTTCCAGTACTCTCAACGACAATATCAACATCAAACTCTTTCCAGGGAAGACTCTTAGGATCCTTCTCAGAGACAACCTTGATCTCTTTACCATCAACCACCAACGCGTCATCCTTAAACTCTACCTTCTTACCAAAAACCCTATGGACAGAATCGTACTTAAGAAGATAAGCAAGGTTTTCAGTACTGGTCAAATCATTCACTACGACAAAATTTATCTCCGGATGATCGATACCCGCACGGAAGACCATCCTACCAATCCTTCCAAAACCATTAATCGCAACATTTACC
>JALWQS010000138.1 GCA_027083015.1 Candidatus Woesearchaeota archaeon | reverse complement strand
CAATGAAACAGATAAATAATCAATTAAGATTCTATGACTTTGACGTGAAAGAAGCAGGATGGGATTGGGATAAGAAGGGAAAAGCGCTCTTCTGGTACATCCTGGACCCAAAAGACCTATTTCCGATAACAAAATGGTTAGGACCCCCGCTGAACGAGAAAGAGAGAGTCAAAAGCTTCAAGATCAAACACAAAAAAACATTCACGGAAAAAGGAAGAATATGCACCTATGTGAAAAGAAAATACGTGAAAGCTGAAGATCTGGTCAAAGACGCAATAAAAGACCCTCTGATAAAACAGAAAGTCAAGAATATAAAGATCATAAAGGCTTAAAACAAAAACTCTCTAAAACCCCGAACTGACCATAAGGCAAGCAGAAAGGTAATATCATAAAACAAACGCTGTAAAGCAAGCTAGAGATTAGCAAACCTGACAGACATAAACCTTTCAGGAGGTGGCGAGAAGATGACAAAACCCGTAATAGTTCTGGACTCAGTAGAAACTTACAAGGAAAGCAGCATAGAATACCTCAAATGGAAACTAAAAGATTTCTTTGAAGATCCCTCAAAGATAAACATCAATGCAGTCAAAGAAGCGATAACAGAGCTGAATGAGTACGAGAACCTGGAACACCTAAAACCGTTAAGCGAAGAACATGTGCATATACTGGATGAAGACAAGATAGACATAAGAAAAGCAGAAGAAGCAGTACTGAAAGGAGAAGTCTTCTGGGAACACGCGGCGGCAGGAGAAGCAACAAGACTGGGACTGGGAACAAAATACCTGATCTATCCTAATGAACTGACAACAGAAAAGATAATCGAACTACAAAGAAGAGAGATAGAAAAGGATTATCAAGACCGGCCGGAAAAGAAAAAAGAACTGCTCAAAAAACTTACAGCTGAAAAAATAGAAGAACAGATGGGGTGCAGACCAGAAGAGCTATTACCATTGAACCTCGGAACAAGACACATACTGCAACTGATATTTGACATAAGAAAACTTGCAAGAAAATACGGAAAAGATCCTGACGAGACAATAAAAAAACAAAGCATGCTAATAATACTCAACGAGAAAACAGAAGAACAGATAACAAAAGAATGGATAACCAACAATTATTTTGGATTGGATCCTGAAAATGTATTCTTCATGGTACAAAAAAGCTTTCATGGAATAGACATAAGAGACGGAGAACCTTTCTATGACGAAAGCCACGATAGCCACAAAAGACTTCACAACCACGGACAGATGGTGATGCAAAAAACACACGATGATGAGATATATTACATAATAGATGAGCAAAAGATATATCTCAAAAGCTATGAGTTCGAAGATCTTCTGAAACAGAAAAAAGACCTTCTCTCATACTCAATAGAAGACATAACATACCTGACAGGAGCCATAGACTGGCACAGCCTAGCCTTAGCATTGGAACTCGGAGAGAAAGGATACGGGATGGTCATGGAGATAGTAGGGCAGAACCCGCTAAAACCACAGAAAGGCGGAGCAGCATTTTATGACGAAAAAAAAGGCCGGCCAGTGATCATCGAAAGCAACCAGCTAAAAGGGATAAAAAACGAAGACATAACACATCTTAACAAGAACTTCAACCATTATCCGAACCCTGCGATGGCATTCAAAGCAGTAAAAGAAGGGATCCTAGACCTGCACACATGTATAAAAGAAGCAGTAGACAATGACGGAGAGAAAAAACATTACCTATACTTCTGCACACCACAAGGAGACATAAACTTCCTAGTACCCACAGCTTATGTGATGAGAAAAGTGCTGAAACCGATAGCTAACTGGAAAAGTCCGGCAACAACACCACCAACGATAAAGGCTTGCAAGGAACAAGACAATCAGGAAGGGTTCAAAGAATTCGCAAAGAAAACAGTAAGAACACTGAAAGAAAAAAGGGACAATAGATCAAGCGTAGCTTAATGCGCAAAGACAAAACGTTTCAGTCAAGACAAGGAAGAATAAAAACCTATGCAAAAAGGTTTAAATATGACACAAACCGAGGCTAAAGCATGAAACTGACAAAACAACTAACAGAAGCATTCCTCGAAGGACAAGACTTTACAAGCATAATAGGACAAGATGCTGTCAAAGAAACAGTAAAATCAGCTTTGATGGCAGGAAGAAACCTGATCATAGTAGGGCCGCCAGGAGTAGGAAAGACAACACTGGCCAAAAACGTGTCAGAACTTCTACCAGAGATAGAAGTGATGGACTGCCCATACCATTGTGACCCTGAAAACCCGGTCTGTCCTGAATGCAAAGCAGGAAGAACAACAAAGAAAAAGAAGATAGCAGGATCAGAACGCTTCGTCAGAGTACAAGGAAGCCCAGACCTGACAGCCGAAGACCTGATAGGAGATATAGACCCCGCCAAAGCTATCAAATACGGACCATTAAGCATAGAAGCATTCACCCCGGGAAAGATATTCAAAGCAAACAACGGAGTGCTGTTCTTCGATGAACTGAACAGGTGCGGAGAGAAACTGCAGAATGCATTACTACAAGCGCTGCAGGAAAAAATAGTCACTATAGGAAGCTATGACATAGACTTTGAGGCGAACTTCCTGTTCATAGCGACGATGAATCCAGAAGATACATCAACAGAAAGCATAAGCACAGTATTGATGGACCGGTTCGACGTAGCATATATGACCTACCCCGAAACACAAGAAGAGGAAGAAGAGATAGTAGAGAAGACAGCAAAAAAGCTCATAAACGTGCCGCCAGACGTAAGAAGAACGCTCGTGCTTTTCGTAAGAGAACTAAGAGACAATGACAAGCTGGAAAAACTGCCAAGCGTAAGAGCGACAATAGGACTTTATGAAAGAGGACAGACACAAGCGATGCTCAAAGGCAAAGAAACAGTAGAATGGGAAGACGTACAAAAGGTTCTATTCAGCGTACTAAGCCACAGGATAAAACTCAAACCATCAGCACAATACCTGCAGACACCACGAGAATTCTTAAAGAAACAACTAAAAGACTTCATAGAAAAACAAGGGTTAGGAAAAGAAGCAGGGGATATTCCCTAACAGCAGCGGCAAAGCAGAAGAAAGAGAAAAAGAAGATAAAAGCATAGACATATCAAAATTTGAAAAGATAGACGAGCTACAGGGAAAACTAAAATTAGATGACATAGATGAGAAACTTATGCATTCAGTCCTGGAAAACGATCAGGAAAAGATAGATGAAGGAAATATCATACAAGAAAGCCTCAACAGAGGCATAGGAGCCTTCACACCAGACCTTCTATTCGAAAAATTCGTCAAGAACTACGCAATGACCAAAAGCATAATGGGAGAATCACTGGTAAGAGCTATATCAGGATACAACCCCGACTACATAGAAAAGAACATAGGGATACCTGAATTCCAGAGAGAGCTGAAAAAAAGGATAGATGAGAAACTGGAAAACATGAAACGAGACAAAGTGATAGATAAAGAAGGACTCATAACAGAAAAAGGGATAGAACTAGCTTCAGCAATACTATGCATACAAGAATTGGACAAGATCGTTCCCAGAGGGATATACGGAGAAAGGATACATAAAAAAACATCCATATACGGAGATAAGATAGAAGTCAGAAACTACAGAAAAGGAGACAGGTATAAAGACATAGCCATAAAAAAATCTGTAAAGACAGCGATACGAAGAGGGCATGAGACCATAAGGCCAGAAGACCTGAAAACCAACGAACGAGGAAGCAAAGGGGAAGTATATCTCATCTATGGACTGGACAGTTCAGGATCCATGAAAGGCGACAAGATAAGCATGTGCAAAAAAGCAGGAGTAGCACTAGCTTACCAAGCGATAAAACACAAAGATAAAGTAGGATTGATAGTCTTCGGAACAGAGATAGAAAAAGCAGTAGAACCGACAATAGACTTCACGATGCTGTTAAAAGCGATAACAAGAATAAAAGCAGCAGCAGAGACCGACATTGCAGTCACCATAAACAGAGCAACACAGATGTTCCCACTCACGGAAGTGACAAAACATCTCTTACTGCTGACAGACGCATTACCGACAAAAGGGGACGAGCCCGAAAAAGAGACACTAAAAGCAGCAGCCACAGCAAGAGCACAAGGGATAACAATATCAGTCATAGGGATAAACCTGGACAATAAAGGAAAAAAACTTGCCGAAAAACTGGTAGAAGCAGGCAAAGGAAAACTATACGTGGTAAAAGACCTGAAAGAGATAAACCAGATAGTTCTGGAAGACTATTATAGAGTGATATGAACCAGCACTCAATCACCCTTTCTCATCAAAGGATGCTTATACTCCTCATCACGATAAAGGATCCGCTTCTCTGCCTTCTGAGCACCATAAGCCAAAAGACTAGCAAGGACCAAAGCCATAACCACAAAGGAAGACGCAAGGGAAGAAACAAAAGAACCAAGACTCTGAAACACAAGTTTCCAAGAACCAACCACAGGTGAAAACCAATGATCGGAAACCTTAGCAACAGCATGACCCGTAATGCCAGCGTCAGGAAAAAAAGCCAGAAGACCTATAATCCCTACAAGAGAGAAAAGGATAATCAAGACTGAACCTAAAGATAATCGGGAAGGAACAGGGACATCATCAAGACCGTGCTTTTCAAGAACCTTCTCAGCATAAAACCTCTTATAATAACGCTTTCTGATATCCTTAAGAATGTCATCATAAGGATGACCAAACTCTCCTAACTTCAAAAGCTGAAGCTTAACAGCATCCATCTCCCTATAAAGACTGGAATCTACGATACGAGAACCAGAGTTTTCAGAACGAAGAAAAGCCAACCGATCAACAGCTTTCTTTGGTTCAGAACCAAGATATACATGTCTCTTAGAACCATCACTATCAAAGATATGACTAAAAAAATGCCTCTTACCTCTTTTATCCACCAATGTGTGCATACTATAAACAATGGCGAAAGACCTTTAAAAATGTTATGGTGGTTCGGCTCTTCACAGGATAAGATTCAACACCCCAATAGTTGCGATCTTAACCAGTCAGTTGCTGGGCTGGTCCTTAATTTACAGTACAAAACATTTAAAAACAGAAAGCAGGTAAGCCAAGAGTATGAAAATACTGGCATTTGTTGATATGCACGGAAATAAGGATGCTTTAGACCGGATAGAACGAATGGCTAATAAGGAAAATGTAGATTACATAATCTGCGGAGGAGACCTGACAATATTCGGAGATAACTATGAAACAATAATGCAAAGACTCGACGCTATAGGAAAACCAGTATTGTATATCCACGGAAACCACGAAACAGAAAAAAAATCAAAAAAACTATGCAAAAAAAGCCAGAACATCATATGGTTACACAAAAACAAGATAATCGACGGAGAATATATGTTCGTAGGCTGGGGAGGAGGAGGATTCTCAAAAAGAGACAAAGAATTCGAGCAATGGGTAAAAAAAGAATTTCCAAATCCAGAAACCGGAAAAAAAGTGGTATTAGTCACGCATGCACCACCAGCAGATACCAAACTGGACAGGATCTGGAACGAATCAGCGGGGTGCAAAAGCATACGCATATTCATAGAAAAGGTGAAACCTGTGCTGGCAATATCCGGACACCTGCATGAGAACTTCGGAGCTAAAGATAAGATAGGACCGACAAGAGTGGTGAATCCCGGACCAGCAGGAAAAATCTATGAGATATGATATTTAATGATATATAACAGTAACAGGCGGCAACGATATAACGCTCTGAGATAAGCCTAAGCAGAGCTGAACATTCAAGACCTATCTTCGGACAAGAACCTGCCATCAAAATCTTCCTTCATAAGAAGGACCACACGAGACTCTTTCTGCTCATCAATCACCTGATAACCGGAAAGACGAGCAACCTCTTCAGCAAAAGCCCGGACTTCTTCATGGCGAGGCATATTGTCCATAGATAACCTAAGGCGACTGGCACCGACAAACATGTAAGCCTTAACCTCAACAAAATGAGGATCAGCCAGTACGATAAGATCCGCATAACCTTTAGGATCCACCATGTTAAGACCTTTGATCAGAGTAAGACGCAAACACGTACGAGTCTTAGACTTAAGCTGAGAAAGAATCTTAAGAGAAGAAAGAAGACGATCCCAAGAATCTTCATGAAGAGGCTTACAGATCCTTTTCTGAAGTTCGGGATCAGGAGCATCAATAGAAATGTACAACTGAGTAGGCGGCTCAAGATTCTGAAGGACATCAGGAAGCATACCATTAGAGACGATAAACGAAGAGAAATTACGCTTCTTAAGCTCGCGGATAAACTCAGAAAGACGAGGATAATACAATGTTTCACCAGTAAGAGATATAGCGAACTGATTAGGTTCAGCAGCTTCCTTCAGCTTCTGCTTATCAGTGCCTTCAAAACCCCCAAAACCAGAGATGAGCTTACGCTGAGCAAGAATAGCCTTATCCACCAACTCAACAGGATCATCAAGATCAGAAAAAGGCTCATTGTAATGCTCCCGCCAACAATAAACACAATCCATATCACAATAATTTATGGTGACAGACATCTGGCAGCAACGATGAGACCTGATACCATAAAACTTCTCCTTATAGCAAACGCCCTGATTACGAAGAGACTTCTTAGTCCAGGAACAAAGCTTGACAGCAGAATGAGAACCGATAATCGCGTAATGCTGTTTCTCAAGCAGTTTCTTATAAGATTCTTTGACCATGCTCTTTGGAGAGAGGGCAAGTTTTTTAAGTCTTTAGAATTTTTCAAGTAAGATGATAGTTAAACATGCAGTAGAGAACCTGAAAGCCAACAAAAAATTTCAGGAATGGAAGAAGTCCCATGAAGACTGGTTCCTGACACACGTACTTATAATGATAGAACCGGAACAAGAACACAAATACGACATAGGATTCTATGGAAAAAAAGAAGGCTTGATGACAACATTTCTTATAGACAAAGAATGCAAATCCCTGGAGCTAAATAAAGACCAAAAGGTATTCAAAGACCCAGAACATGAGATACAACCATTAGATATGGAAAAAGTGACAACCAGTTACGAAGTAGCACTGGAACTCGCAGGAGACCTGCAAAAAACAAAATACCCGACACACCAACCGATTAAAGAAGTAGTCCTGCTGCAGAACATAAAAGAAGGGCAAGTCTGGAACATAACATTCGTGACAAAAACCTTCAAGACACTCAATATAAAAGTAGATGCTGAAAAGAACGAGATCATATCAGATAAGCTTGTAGATGTGTTTCACGTCGATAACTGATATAAAAGATGATGACAATAAGCAGCACAAAGCAGGAACAATCCAAAACTCAAAAATAAAAAATTTTCACTCAACAATGATGTCGCACTGCATCATATATTTTCTAAAACATGATACTTTATATATGACTGGGTGTTGGTATAATATATTCTGGTTCTGATTCTTCACGTTTCAGAACCACCCCAACTTTTTTCAGAGAAACAAGAACGATTCAGCACGGCTGAACAAAAAAATCTTTTCAAAAGATAGATACAAAAACCAGAAATGAGGTGATCCTTTGGTAGCGCAAAGCAATATCAGCTATAAGACCATACAGAAGAACAAAACATTATTCGAAAGCATCGGCAAAGAGAACGATGCCGGTTCTGAAGAAGAATAGAAGAATAATAAATACAAAAAATTCTTTTCAACTTTCTAAAACATCCTTGCTATCACTTGTCTTGTTGCCAGTCAGGTAATCCTGTAATATGCTGATAATCCGCTTATGGACTACTTCAACAGGCTGAGTACCATCAATGATAAAAACATTATCATGCTCCTTAGCCAAAGCTTCATACGCAAACCAGACCTTATTAAGCTTCTCAACCTCCTCAAAAAGCTCAAACTCAAAACGCGACTTACCGATACGACGAATACATTCCTCAGGAGGGACCTTGATAAGAAAAGTCAAGTCAGGATCAAGAAAATTCCTGTTCAAAGACTTGAGCCATTCAGCACTACACTCGATAGAACCAAAAGCAATAGTGGAAAAGAAGTAACGGTCACTAATGACAACCTTACCCGCCTTAAGACTGGGAATGATCTCGCGGTCGAGATGATGAGCACGGTCAGCAGCAAACAAAAGCTCAAGACACTGGATAGAAGGCTGCCATTCCTTAGTAAGAGCTCCACGAATAAGACCGCCGATAAGATTATTCGTAGGTTCTTTAGTAACATGAGGTGAAAGACCAAAAGTCTTAAGATAATCCTTCAACATGCTGGCCTGAGTAGAAGATCCAGAACCATCAAGCCCCTCAAAAACAATAAACAGTCCTTTATGTTTCATAGTAAAACCTCTTGATATTCAATACAAAATAACCATCATAAAATATTACGAAACAATCATCCAGGCCGATCAAATATCCGCAATATGGATATGACCTGAAAAATCGGTCAAGATCAGAGGACCACGATCACGATCCAGACGGTCAGCGATAAACTTCTGTAAAGTGCCAAGAGCATACATATTAGGGACAAAAGCACCTTCCCCCAACATCAGCTTACCCTCTGAAGTGACAGTCGCCAAGTGATGAGAGCGATACAAAGCATGAAGCTCAAGCTTACGATCCCTCACACAAAGCCAGATGAAATCAAGACACGGAGGCGTAGGAGAACCTAAGTCCAAGAACGGATCCCATAAAGAGATGCAAGCACGCCGCGTATTAGGGTTCTGCTTAAGGATATCAATAACCTTCTCAACCTGATTACCCCAACGCTTAAAGATGCGCTCGTGATAAGTATAAGCGAATTCACTATCTTTATTCACACCGTCCATAAACTCGGCAACATACTGCTTGATATACTCCTCGCTGAAGGATTCAGGAATGGTCTCTAAAGGATCCATAATAGTGACTGAAATAGACCTGCATTCCTTCATCTTAAGATTACGCATATCAACACTTGCGGATCCGTGCTCAAAAACAAAAGAAGCGATCTTCTCGACAGCATCAGAAAGGTTAGAAGCTTGAACAGACTGTCCATGAACAGACGATAATGCAGAAGACTTAAAACTGACATTCTTAGCGCCAGCAGAAAGATCATTGAGTAGAGGAGAATCAAAACGGGCACCATCATCATAAAGAAGATCGCTTTTCAAGACATTAGAATAAAAAGAGATATCCAGATCCTTAAAAGAGCTAACAGGAACGCCATTTTCAGGCTCTTGGATGAGAGCCTTAATAACTGGTTCAATATCGTCTCCGTCAGTGATGTTGCGGACAATAAGAAGGTCAGCCTGCTTTCTTACACGCTCAAGAGCCTCTTTAGGAACTTGCTCAAACTTAGGATTAGCAGCAGCGCAATTCTTTATGATACCATTCCCATCAGTACCATATCTCCAAAAATTTTCACAAGCATTGACCAACAGATGACCATTATCCTTCTGGCCAAAAACCAAAAGGACAAGCTTATTGATATTGGGATTGGCTACAATGTTAGAGAAGACATAACGACCTCCATTAGTGGTACGCCAAAGGCCAGTAAGAGCGGCATAATTAGAGAGGCGCTGCATTAGATTATGGACATTAACCGGAGGAGCATCACTCTTCCAAGTATAGACGAAGCCGATAGCAATGTTAGAACCCGGATTACCGGAGATAACATCTGAAGAATTAAAGAGCTGGACCTGAGGGATGTCATCAGAATGATAAACAAGCTTCTTGATATCCTTTTCTTTATAAGGGTCCGTCCCGATAGTTATAGTCTTCACACTAAAAAAATAACTAAGCACAGGAAGTATATAATCTTGTTGTTGCTCCCGACGAGAAATTAAGAGTATCGGACAGTGAAAACCATTAAAAGATTTGTTGTGCTTAAAAGAAGATGATAGAAAAGATGTCCTGAAATGTATATTTTTGAGACAAAAAGATCAGAAGCAAAGATCATTCCTATCAAAAAACAGATCCTCGAGAGAATAACTACCTGAAACTCTGCTGCAATCTTTCATAATTCATAGGGAGAAAAGGTTTGATATGTTGAAAACATTCAACAGTCAGATCATCAATGCCCTTATTGGCATCGACATAAATAAGATTATGCTTAGGTACCTGAGAAGAAAGAAGAGAAGGCAACAGATCATAATTGTGCATTATTTTAGCCTGATAATCAAGGTTGTCGAAGGCTTCCTTATGAGAAGTGTCAAGACGATCCTTAAGCCTATGAACGTCAACCCTAAATATCAAAGAGATGTCAGGAACAGTAGGCATAAAATCGTGTTTTCTCACAATCTCGTCTAAAGGAACACCCTGCATCCCCTGATAAGCGATCGTCGAGTAAAGGCTCCTGTCCTGAAGAACGATCAGGCCTTGCTTTAAGGCAGGCATAACAACACGTTTCATATGATCCTTCCTGTCTAAGATAAAAAGATCACGAAACTCTTCACCAGTAGCAGAAATATCAATATTAGGGTCTGAGAGCATACGACGGATCTTAGAACCATAAAAACCCATGGTGGGTTCGCGAGTCATGAGAACAAGATGACTCTTATCAGCTCTAAAGATGCTTTCAGCAAGCCTAAAGATCTGAGTAGTGGTTCCAGAACCGTCAGGTCCGTCAAGAACGATCCAAACGCCTTCATAAGTCATAATATCTAACCTCTAAACAAACTTGCAGCCTTATCTCATCAATTTATTTCTCATCATCCGGAAGGCCGTAGATTTCCTCTTTCAGTTCCTGAAACTCATCCTTGCCCGATGAAAGAAGATGAGCAAGAGGAGCATAATCCTTAGCCAAAGCGAGCATCTTGTGAGCCTTATCACGAATATCCCACTGGGCATGAGAATCACAACGCTGACGAGCAAGATGATTCAGTTCCCGAGAATTGACAGAGACGAGAACCCTGCGCCTATGAGCATTAGTAAGGCAGTACTCAGCAGCGCGGCCGTACTTAGGAAGAAACTCCCTGTACAACTCAGAAGACCTATCAACAACCTCTTTCAAAGCAGATTCCAGACCGACAGCCTTAACAGAATCAGGACAGGTAAAACTAAGCTTAGGATTATAATCCTGAGCAGTCAAAGTCATCATCCTATGGCGCTTAAGCTGAGCATAACAGGAAGAACTGACAGTCATAGCAAACATCAAAGGACCTCCATGTTCAAACTCCCTGGGAGGATTATCAAACTCAGAAACATACTGCCAAACATCACGCATAAACTTCAAAGCCCGATCCCCATCCCGCTTCAATTCCTTAGCAGCAAGATAACACTCCTCAATTGGCCACTGAGAATTACTAAAGAGGACAGCTGCTAAGATATTCATATCATGATCATTGTTCCTGACGAGAGCAACATCATCACCCTGATAGCTGAAACTAGCAGGATTGACAAAAGAAAGCTTAAGCTTAATATCCTTTAAAGTATCAGAAACCACTTTTCTTATGTGTTCAGGACCCTCTCTGAAGGCTCCATCCTGCAATTCTTTTCCCCTGAAAGACCTTTGAAAAATTTCAGGATCAGTATAAAGAATCAAAGAAGGGGCGATACCCTTTGTTACATCAAAGAGCTTTCCAGCAAGTTCGCGAACCTCAGCAAGAGGAGCATACTTCATATTCCTGATAGCATGCTCAAGAGCAGTAGCAGAAAAAGTAACACCGACCTGAGCCTCAATAGCTAGTCCAAGAGCATAACGTGCATCCTCCTTGCCCCAACCTTCAAGCATATTCTTAGCACGATTACGCTTATCAGGAACACCGCGAGCTTCAGTATCAGCAGCAGCCTTAGCAAGGTCAGGATTCTGCTCAAAATGATAGTCTACAAGAGCATCAAGATTATCCAGATAAAAACGGTTCTGAACATTCTCAACCAGATCACGAAACTTAACCTGATCCTCGCGAGAAAACTCTTCAGGCATAACATAATCACCATCAAGAGTTATGTAACGCTGAGACTTCTCAGTATAACCAGCACCGACCCTGCGAGCTTCAAGCCACTCGACAGCCAGACGAGAAATGTGCATGACATCAAAGTTGAAATTTGCGTGATTACCGACAGACTTATGACCCATCTGAAAGATGATATTCCTATTAGAGCGTCGAGCGCTCTTAACATCTTCGCGAGCATCACGTCTCAACTCAGGAATATCGCGGGGATCACGTGAGATCCGAGCATAAGAAGCAGGAACCGATTCCGGAGATAACTGTTCAGAAGAAACATCTTTACCTTCCTGAACAGACTCAACAACTTCGGCATCAACATTAAAACCAGCAAGAACAACTTCAACCATAAATATCACCTTTTATCCTTTCAATCTTTAACTTTAAATCATGATATGAACAAATAACTTTTGATAGATCAGGAACCGCTTCCATTATAAGCATTATCCAACTAAAATGTATATTTTAGAAAAGTCTTGTCGTCCCTTCTGAAAAATAAACATTAGCAAGAGGATTAAAAAAGATAATCGTTGTCCCCAAAGATAAATAACACAACAAATAAATAAAAAATAGCTCTCA
>JALWQS010000137.1 GCA_027083015.1 Candidatus Woesearchaeota archaeon | reverse complement strand
GAACTGTATCGGGTATTTTCAATAACGTAACCTGGAGCGCAGCTAATAGGTGGCTGACAGTGGGTAGGTGGTGAACCTTCTGGAGACTCTAAATGTTTGAAAATCAATGGAAAACCAGAAAGACAAAAACAATCAGAAGCTATGTCTCATGATGGGTATTTGTCGGGAACTTGTCTTAAGTCTATTCTTTGGATATCCAAACTTTTGCAGTATTTCAGGAAAAGTGAGAGTTTTAGTGTTCTTAGGAAGCAATCCTGCCATATCACGAACAGTGGCAGAAAGCAGATTTACAGAGTAAGAGCCGTAAGTGTATGTTTTAGGATCGGGTTCATCAATGATGGCATATACCAGATCTGAATGTTCAAAGAGATTGCTGTCTTCATATTCAGGAAAACCATCAATAGCCACCTGAAAAGACCGGAAACTGAGACTTTCACGATCAAAGTAGGATTCAACACCGTCAATTCCTGTGAGGTAATACTGCTTTCCTGGGCCAAAAACGCCCTTAAACGTCAGATAGAATACTTTGTTATTAGAATAATCCTCCTCAATGATGAAACTAAGAGTTCTTCGAGAGAAGTTGATACAACTGATATTTTTCTTGCCATCAAGGCTTAAGGTATAAGTTATCCTTCTTTTAGTGGTAGCATCATCAGGTCTTGTTATTTGGCGATTGCCCTTTGTAAGAAGAAGTGTGATAGCTTTCTCAAGCTCTGAACGGGAAGTCTGTTCTATATCTTTTGGTATGCAGGAAGCAGGTTTAGGCTTGGGAATAGATCTCTTATGACTGGAAACAACATACGAAGCAGGCACTGCAGGAAAAGACTTTGTCTTTTTAGGAGAGGATATCTGCGGAGAGCAAGCTGAAAGAACGGTTGCAAGAAGAAAAGATAGGGTCTTATTCATGATCATCAGGTAGCAGGTTTAAATGAGGTTAAAACTTGGAGGTTTCAGCAGTTAAGATCAATTGGTGGGTTTTTTGATCAAGGATTTTGAGAGCTGTTCGGGAAGGGAATTAGCAACCTCTTCAAGGAATAGTTCATCAAGTAATTCGTCAAGCAAGCTATCAGCACGAGGATGATAAGTCGTGAAATTAGGATGATCTTCCATAGCTTTGATAGGATTCTCATATGTTGATCCAGGAACCAAATATCCGGCATACCTTTCACTTGTATACTTTTCATCATCCGAACTCATATTATCATACCTCCAAATCAGGCATAGGATCCTTATCTATAATCTTTCAAGTACAGACAATTGGTTTTTCTCGACGGAACGGCTCATCTTATCAAGCCTGGATTCCAGTTCCTGAACCTTTTGCTTTAACAGCCTGTTTTCCTGATCGAGATAGACGATCCATTCATCTGCAGACCTTTTCAAGGCAAGATGGTTGTTTTCAAGATCCCTCATGTCATTGTGTACTGCTTCAAAAGCAGACTTGAGCCTGGCTTCTCTAAGGAAAAATTCCTTTAGTTTTTTGAGTTTCATGTTTGATACCTCTCTATTCTCTTCTGTTTCTCCTCTATCATCAAAGATCAGTACCAGTCCTTACCTGTCTTTAGCAGGTACGCGTTAGTAAGATCTTCTAGCACTTGCTGATTTCTATAAGCTTCCTGGTACGTGTTCGGTTTTTTGTGGACATACTCATCAGCCAGTTCAGCAATCTGTTCAGCGCTCAGGTTTGCCAGAGCTTCCGGATCATTTATGCGTTCTTCCAAAGGTTGTTCTTTTGAACTCATCGAGTCAATAGTTTTGGTGTCGTTATCTAAGTTTTTTGAATCCATTTTATTACCTCTTTGCTTGATTGTTCTTGTTGTATTTTTGTCTGTAGCCCGAACCATAAACCATTGCGTAAGAAACCTTTCTTTTATGCTTTCTAAATGTTGGTAGGTCCAGATAGAGAGTTATTTTCCTTTCTGGGGAATTATATGCTCTCTTGACCCTAAGAGCGGGGTATCTGGAAAGCAACATATCTTTTAAGACAATATTTTCGATTGACATCTCAACACCCTGGCAAACAGTTCTATGCCCTGTTAATATAACTTAATATGTAACTTATAGGGATATAAGTTTTTCTATATAAATCTTTTGGTTTTTAATCACTATTTAGTGACGAACTTTCCCTTTGTTTTTGCTTTTTTCTTTCCCGTTCTTTTAATCAGTACATCGCTAGTGACTTTTATCCTCCAAAATAATCATTACCGACGAGAAACAAGGATAGTTTTATAAAGAACTTTTAGAGGAAATATTATTGATAAAGGAAAAACAGTAAACATAAACAGAAAATACCTAGCGACAATAAACATTGAATGACAAAGACTTCCTACTATGATGAGTACAAAAGATAGAAAAATCACAGGAACCACACAATTACAAAAGGTAGGGTATCTAAAGAAAGATAAAGACCAAACAGATACAATAAACCCGGAGGTGTAAAATGAAAAAAATAACATCATTGGTAGTCTTCTTAGTGATGGGAATGCTATTGACTTCAAGCGTATATGCATTCTCGTTGTTCGGACTTTTCGGTTCAGACGATAACAAAGCAGAACTGACAGACACAAAAGTGGTAGAAAACAACATCGTAACAGATGATACAAACAATGCAGGTTCAGTGGACCAAGAACAAGATAAAGGAATGACTCTTCAAACAACCACGGTAGAAGAAACTGAAGATAGTCAAGAAGGAGGAGACGAACAAGAAAACAATAACCAAGCCATAACAACAAACAATGTACAGGCAACAACAAACACCAGAAAACAATTAAGAAGCATCAGATACAAGCCAGTAAATATAGGAATAAAACTCTCTTCCTTAAACAAGTATTATGGAACAGGATCAATCAATCGCAATTTTGTAAATTATCCTTTGCTAAAAAAAGACGGACAAACATGTCAGGTACTGCTTGACGTAACAGAGCTAGGAAATCCAATATCCGCTTCCATAAGTGATGATTGGAAGGGAGAGCTGGTAACAAACAGCGCAGAGTATCATTTTTATCCTCTTAGAGAGATAGAATTTAATTTCAAGCAAGTCAGTTCCTGCTTATCATGGTTTCACTTCTTATACGAACGTGCAGATAACAAGGAATCATCATCAGACGGATCATATTTCAGATTTACGACAAACAACTGCAAGATCATCAAAGGAAGAGAATACAAATGCACCATAAATCTGGAATCCTCTGCCGACGCATTCGTGATGATGTCGATGAGAGATCTGCAAAGCCCAAAAT
>JALWQS010000136.1 GCA_027083015.1 Candidatus Woesearchaeota archaeon | reverse complement strand
ATAGTATTCTCCTCTTTAATATCAACAGAAGCCAAGCGCCTGCCTAAATCTGTAAGCTCAAAAGTCTTGATGCGCTTAACAACAAGCTGAACAATACCCTTACGCTTGACAAAAATATCATAAGCGAACCGTTCCTCAGGAGCAAGAGACCCTAATTCGATATCCTCAGAATCCAATCTCTTAAGAAGACGTTCCTCAAGCCATTCCTTATCAAGAATCTTCCTGCCCTGTTCAGTGATAGAAACGTTACCGTGAGCAAACTCAATAGCTGCTTTCTTCTTCAACAAACCAATACAAGCATTAAGCTCTTCCTTAGACAAAGAAGCAGTCTTAGCAATATCTGCCAATAAAAGCTCCTTATCCTTAATCGCTTCTAAAAACCGCCTTTCAGGCAAACCATCCTTCAGGTAACCATGACCATTGTCATCAAGTTTGACAATCTCGCGAACACCTGTAGATATATGAAGAGCCTGCTTATTCTCAAGCCACTGAAGAGCTCGCATAGCCTCAACTTCAGAAAGTCCAGACGCCTTAGCCAATTCAGAAAGAGAACTACATTTATCAAGATAAGGCAAAACTCTCCTCTCCAGAGGATGCAAACTTTCAACAATCTCATTAAACTCCATGGAAAACGAGAATTCAGCACTGTTTAAAAAAGTTATTGAAAAATTATCGTGAAGTTAAGAAAGAAGAACAAAAACAATCAAAAAATAAGACTAGTAGTAAACCTATATGCTGAATCTATAATCTTCCGGGAGGCTTCATATTCTTCCAAGCCAAATCAAACATAGATTCCAAAGCATTGGAAAAGAAAGGCGTATTAACCCAAACACCAACATCATAGGTCGGGTGAACCTCACTATCATCCATCATCATAAAGACAAGCTCATTCTTATCAACAATAGTAAACCGGGCTTTAGAAGAAGAATTCCTGATCTCAGCCAAACCGGAAAGCTCCTTAACAGCTTTACTACAATCCTTAGTCAAAGGAGCAGCAATCCTGACTTTAACACCGCGCTTCTTAAGCTTCTCAAGCACCGGCTTAAGACCCTCAGCCTTCCTCAAAAAACCCTGAGTAGTCGTATGTATAGCAACAGAATGCTTAGCATTCTTCAACATCATCTCAAGATGATTATAAAGATTGTGACGGCCTTTCAAAGAACCAGAAAGATCGGAAGGTTCAATCAGGTCAATACCCTGAGAATGAAGCGCAGACAACTCATCAAGAATTTCAGTACCCTTAAGCTCATCAAGCCTCTTAACCTTCTCAAGAGCCTGCTCATTCATATGTTTTTTCACACGCTCAAGAACCTCTTCCGGAGGAACCGCAATATACTTGATAGGTTTACCAAGCTTAGTGACAGCAAAACCTTTCTTTTCAAGACTTTCAAGAACATCATAGGAACGAGACCGAGGAACATTAGCAATATCAGATAATTCACCAGCAGTAGAAACACCACGAGAAAGCAAAGCAGTCCAAATCTTAACCTCGTAAAGGTTTAATGAGAAATAACGTCTTAGTTTGTTTAGAAATTCTTCTTTTACAATCATATTTATGACCTCCCCCTTTTTTGATGTCTTCAAAAACTTTGACTGCCTATCAAGCCTTGAAAGCAACCATCAAAGTTTTTGTTATTATTTATCACTAAGATAGGTTAACTTAATACTACTACTTAATATATGTTACGTTTTTTCACTCCCTAAGTATAAGCACAAATAATGACTTAAAAAACTTTTTACCAGGAGACAAGAAAAATAAGAAAATACCTTATAAATTTTATAAAAATAAGGTGGTGATCACCATAAGAAAAATACATAGCAAAATAATATAAAGAAAAAAGGCAACTATCAAAAAAAATTATAAGAGAACAACATATCTTTTAACAAAAAGAGGAACAACATGGCAATAACCATCTCATATGCCGATGCAGTCTTTAATACAGGAAGACAAAGAGTCCTAGACCTTCTGGGAAAAACACCAAGCTCCCTGGGCTTAAGAGGAATATTCAGTTTCTTATCAATAGTTCTAGTATTCATAATATTCAACGAACTTAGAAAAGGAAAAGAAGAAGGAAAAAAGATAGGCGGGCCTGTAGTGATGTTGGTCTTTACACTTTCAATGATATTCGGATTCAACATAAGACTCCTATCAATGATCTTGCTGATATATTTAGGAGTTATGCTATTGAGAAAAATCAGGGAAGGGGAGATGAAAGGCGTTGTCATGATGTTAATACCAATGCTATTCTTAGGATACCTGCTCTCTGTAAATGTCTACGTGCTATTAGGATTCATAGCAATCACAACAGCATTAGGAAAAGCAGCACTCAAAAGAAGCAAAGAGCGAACATACGGGACAAAAGAAGCAGCAAAGATAGAGAAAGAAGAAGGAGTTCCAGCAAGAAAAGAAAGAAAGATCATAAAAGGGATGAAACGAATAGCTGACAGAAGTTATGACTGGTCAAAAGACAAGATCCTAAGAGAAGCAGGATTGATAAAAGACCGGTTTGCAGAAAGAGAAGCCAGAAACCTGGAAGAAGAAGAGCATGAAGTAGAAATTGCGGCAGCAGGAAAAAAACTCTCGGAAACAGCAGATATCCTGGAGAAGAAAGAAACAGAAATAGAAGAAAAAGATTCAGAACTGATCGCAAGAATACGCGAAGCCACGGAACAACTAAAGAAACAATTAGCAAAATCAGGAAATCTGCCACACATAATAGATACTGACAAACAAAAGATCATACTCTCAGCATCAAAAGAGGTTTTGAAAGACTCAAACCGACTGGTAGAAGACAAACTAGCAGATGAAACTCTCAAAGAACACGCAAACAAGATATTCGGAACATGCGCAGAAGTAATACAAAAAGCAGCAATAGAGATAAGAGAACTTCACGAAAGCAAATCCTACTATAAAGAGATCAAGAAAGGCATCGATAAGATGATAAAAGCCATAGAAAAAGAGATAGAAAGGAACACAAAAGGGCTGGACGCGGCAAGAAAGCAAGCAGAAAACTCAGGATCACCAGACGCACGCGAGAGAATAAGATTATTAGAAAAAAGAGATGATGACCTAAAACAAGCACACCAAAAACTAAAACAGATAGATGGATACACAAAAGCGATAATACAACGGCTCATGAAGATAAACATGAGAGAAGATGAGGATCTCGCGCAAGTCGATAAGATAGAAGAAGAAGCAGCACAGCACGAAAAAAAACTACAAAAATTCCAAAAAGAATTCGACAAAGCAGCAAAGAGTCTGAAAGAAGAGTACAATAAATATGCACACCTTTTCAAGGAAGAAGCAGAAGAGATACCAGATCAAGCACTATCCGCAATTACAAGCTCAACAGTTGCAATGTTTGAAAAGCTATGGGAACTACAAGACATAGCCTACATGTACACTCTCAACGAACTAGAACCAATGATAAAAGATATGGCGCAAGTAGCCAAAGAACTATCATACCTTTCAAAAACAGCAGAATACCTGAACAAGATGTACCTATACCTATCAAGAGCCTTTGAAGAACTGACGCAGATGGCAGAAGCAGTAGACCAAAACAAAAAATCAAAAAATAAGATGGCAAGGATACTAAAAACAGAAGAACTGGAAGAACAAATAACAAGAAGAGCATACAGAAAAGGAAAATTCATGGTCCGCTTCATAGCAAGCGGATATAAGCACCTGGAGGAAGCATACAGATACGCGGTCAGGCACAGAGAACTATTACAAGAAAACAGTAAAAGACTAAAAAATATTAAGTTAGAAGTAGGCTTGACACTCAACGAAGCGTGTAGAGTGACGATAAGAACAGAGATCAAACAAGCAGAAGAACTCAAAAAAGAAGCAGAAGAAACATTAGCTCTTGAACAAAAAGCAAGAAGATTCGAGACAAAAGCACGACGGTACGAAAGACAAGCAGCGTAAAAATTGACAGGCGATGAAACGCCCAGAACAAATAAAGATTTAAAAACATAAAAAAAGAGGCAAAAAAATGAAAGATTTTCTAGAAAAAGTAAAGGAACAAGCAAAAGCAGATCCTAAAAGAATAGTATTTCCGGAATCCACAGAAGAAAGAACACTAAAAGCCGTGGAAAAGATCCTACAAGAAGGAATAGCAAAACCAATACTTATCGGAAAACCAGAAGACCTGTGGAAGCGCATAGAAGAACTAGGACTGACAATAAACCACGAACAAGTACAGATAGTCAACCATACCTGTGAAGAAAACAAAAATTACTTGGACAGCTACGTAAAAGAATTTGTAGAACTAAGGAAAGACAAAGGATTAACACCAGAACAAGCAAAAGAATACATGCAAGAACCCATCTATTACGGAACAATGATGGTACACAAAGGAGACGCTGATGGGCTAGTATCAGGAGCCATACACAGCACAGCACATACAATACTGCCAGCATTACAGATAATAAAAACTCATGAACGATTCCACAAGGTATCAGGAGTGTTCTTCATAAAATACAAAGACGAGATAATGCTATTCGCAGATGCAGCAGTGACAATAGAACCAGACGCAAAAGACCTTGCAGGAATCGCCTTAGATACAGCAAAGACAGCAGAACGATTCGGAATAACACCCAGAGTGGCAATGCTCTCATTCTCGACAAAAGGAAGCGCACACCACCCATTAGCAAAGAAGATGATAGAAGCGACAGATATCGTCATAGAAAGAGCAAAAGAAGAGATGCCACACTTAGTGATAGACGGAGAGATGCAACTAGATGCAGCAGTAGAACCCTGGGTGGCAAAGATAAAATGTCCACAAGCAAAGATACAAGGAGACGCAAACATACTAATATTCCCAGACCTACAAGCAGCAAACATAGGCTACAAACTAGCCACCTATTTCGGAAGTGCAGAAGCAATAGGGCCGATACTGCAAGGATTGAATAAACCAGTAAATGATCTGAGCAGAGGATGTAAAGCAGAAGAGATAGTTCACATAACGGCCTTTACAGTGATAGAAGCGCAACATCAAGAGAAACAACAAAAAGAAAACCAGAACTAAACCAGGAAACCATCAAAAAATAATAAAAACAATACAAGAAAAACCTTAATCGTTCACATCATCAATCATCTTCAAGCGTAGAAGTATCACCAATATCCTCACCAAGCTCCTGCGCCTTAAGGACACGACGCATGATCTTACCAGAACGGGTCTTAGGCAAAGAATCACGAACCTCAATCTCCTTAGGATAAGCATGACCTGCAAGACGTTTTTTAATGAACTTCTTTATATCTTCCATAAGATCATCAGAAGGATCATAACCTTTCTGAAGAGTGATGAATGCCTTAATGATCTCACCACGAAGCTCATCAGGCTTACCGATAACACCAGCTTCAGCAACAGCAGGATGCTCAATCAAAGCAGACTCTATCTCAAAAGGACCGACACGATGACCAGAAGTATTGATGACATCATCAGCCCTGCCGATAAACCAAAAATAACCATCCTCATCAACACGAGCCTTATCACCAGTGATGTACCAACCATTACGGAAATATTCATCAAATTTCTCCTTATTCTTCCAGATCTCAATCATCAAAGAAGGCCAACCCGGCCTGATAGCTAAATCGCCCGCTTTACCGACAGGCTTCTCATTACCATCCTTATCCACGATAGCAGCAGTTATACCCGGGAAAGGCTTACCCATAGAACCAGGCTTAATATCCATAGAAGCATAATTAGCGATCAAGATACCGCCAGTCTCAGTCTGCCAAAAATTATCATGGAACGGAAGACCAATATTCTCAAGAGACCACCAAACAGCCTCAGGATTCAAAGGCTCACCAACAGAAGCCAAAAACCTAAGAGAAGAAAGGTCATACTTCTTAGCAAGCTCAGGACCTTCACGCATCATCATACGGATAGCAGTAGGAGCAGTATACCAGACAGAAACCTTATGATCATGGATGACCTTATACCAATTCTCAGGATCAAAACGACGACCATCAACAATACTAGTGACACCATTAGACCAAGGGCCAAGAATTCCATAAGCGATACCAGTCACCCAGCCAGGATCAGCAGTACACCAATAAACATCATCCTCATGAAGATCAAGAATCCACTTAGCAGTCAGATGCTGATGAAGAATATCATAATGAGAATGAATAACGCCCTTAGGCTTACCAGTAGTACCTGAAGTGTAAAGCATATAAGCCCGTTCCTTAGGAGGCATATGGACAATATCAAAATCAGGACCTACAGAAGCCATCTCCTTATCAAAACTTAACTCGCCATCACCCGGCTCATAATCACCAGTCACGATTATGTGCTTAAGAGCAGGCATCTGATCACGGATCTCATCAATACGAGGCTTAAGCTCAGGACTAGTGACAAGAACCGAAGCTTCAGCATTACCGACACGATCAAGAATCGCAGAAGGACCAAAAGCAGCAAACAAAGTACCGACGACAGCACCAAACTTCATACCACCAAGAAAAGAGATATATAACTCAGGAACCCTGGGAAGAAAAAGAAAGACCCGTTCACCACGCTGAACACCATGCTTAGCCAAAACATTAGCAAACCTGTTAGACTCTTCAGCCAGTTCCTTATAAGTAAAAGTCTTCTCGCTATCATCACCGATCCAAACAAGAGCGGTCTTATCCTTCAAAGGAGTCTTAAGATGACGATCAACAGCATTATAAGCAGCATTAAGAGTGCCATCATCAAAAAATTCAATCTCCTTCTTATAAGTATCTTCAGAGAAAGAAGCACAAGCTTCATCATAATCCTTCATATTAGGCTCTTTCTTAAGCTTAGAAACATCCTTGACAATAATCTTATCTTCCGTCTTCTCTTCCACACCATCTTCCATAAAACTCACCTCAAAAACATAATATTGCATATGATCGAAAAACAATAATTCTGATCAAACAATCCGGGATCAACCAATGTAAGTCAAGTAATCCGAACCAAGCAATCACTGAGCAAGAGCCAGAGAAAGCAGGATTTAAATAGTTTATCATAAACAATCTTCCAAAACAGCCAACCAATACAATCAATCCAATCAAAACATTCAATCCGAACAATCAAAAGGAGGGAAAAGATGAAAACAATACTCATACTGAACATAGGATCAAGCTCAATAAAATACGACGTCTACAGAGAAGAAAAAAGAATACTGCGAGGATTACAAGAAAGAGTAAAAGACTTCACAAAAGGGATAAAAAAGATAATCCAACTGCTGGAAAAGAAAAAGATAAAGATAGACGCAATAGGACATAGGGTAGTACACGGAGGCACGCATTCAGAAAGCACATTATTGACAGAAGCAAGAATAAAAGAACTGGACAAGATATCAGAACTAGCGCCACTACATAACGTACCAGAAGTAAAAGGGATCAAGATATGCAAAAAACTTTTTGGAGTCCCGATGGTAGCCATATTCGACACTGCATTCCACCAGACAATACCTGACAGAGCACACACCTATGCAATACCAAAAAAACTAGCCAGGAAACACAAGATAAGAAGATACGGCTTCCATGGAACGTCACATAAATATGTAGCACACGAAGCAGCAAAAGAACTGGGAAAACCGTTAGAAGAGATAAAACTGATAACCTGTCACATAGGAAACGGAGCAAGCATCTGCGCAATCAATAGAGGAAAATCCGTCGATACAACGATGGGATTCACACCGCTGGAAGGGTTGGTGATGGGAACACGAAGCGGAGATATAGATCCAGCAATAATCACCTACCTACAAAAAAAAGAAAAACTTAATGCAAAAGAGATGGACGAGCTGCTAAACAAAAAATCAGGACTCTTAGGATTATGCGGAACAAACGACATGAGAGACATACACAAGAACAGGTTCAAAAAAGACCAATACCACCTAGCATTTGAAGTCTACTGTTATAGGATAGTGAAATACATAGGAGCATACATAGCAGCGATGGATGGCACAGATGCAATAGTGTGGACAGCAGGAGTCGGAGAACACGCACATTACGTAAGAGAAAGAGTCATGAGCCACTTCAACTACTTAGGAATAAAGATAGATACACAGCGAAACAAGAAAAACGCGACAATCATATCAAAAAAAGAAAGCAAGATAAAAGTCATGGTAATACCAACAAACGAAGAGCTGATGATGGTAAGAGAAGTGAGAAAGGTGCTAACAAGATAAAACTGACAAAATAAAAAAGACTGATAAGTCCAAAGACGAAACTCAAACAATACGTTTCCAAACCTCCTCAACAGTACCATAAACAAAATCTTTACCTTTACATCTGAACAGGATATACCTACCTTTCTTCAAGTCCTTAACAGAAGGAAGACGCTTAGGAAGTCTCGTAACATGTTCCTGCTTATCAGCAACATTAACCACAAGACAACGATTTTTCTTATGAAAAATAAACAACCTTTTCTTCCAACCACCCTCCTCTTCAAGATCAAACATCAAATCCCCGATCAAAGCCTTAAAATGTTTCATAATAACCCTCCATGATTTTCAACCAACATAACAATAGTCTAAAAAACACACATCAAAAATCACAAATTAAGCTTATACCTCAAAAGAGCCGCAATACCTCCAAGACCATCAAGCTTCCGACCGCCATCATGCTCGCCAGAGATAATATGAATAAGGGCACCAGACCTATCAGCAACTCTCATAATATCATTAATAGGCCCAAACTTATCATCCTGACGAGACTTCTGAATAAATGAATCAGTAATAAGAAGATCAAGAACCGCACCCGCATCAGCTGCAGCTTTAGTCTCTTCAACACCATAAACCGCCTTACCATCCTTAGAGATCTCATAAAGAAGAGAGTCAACCAAAGCCATCTCCTGAGAAGCACGATCCCTGGACAAAGCAGAATGAACCTCCGGGCGTTTGATAACCTCATTAATGGCCGAACGATCAGCACCAGAACAAGAAGCAAGAACAAGAATCTTCTTAAGACCAGCATCCTTAAGATTCTTCAAAAGTTCCTCTTTCCAAAAGCTAGGAGAAGCAAGAACAATGCTCTTAAGGTCATAACGTTCCTTATACTCCTGAAGCTGATGAATAATCTCATCATAAAAATTCTTAGTAACAGACCTGTCCTGATCCTTTTTAGGAACCTGACCCTTGATCTCAGAAACAACCTCAAAACCATACTTCTTCATAAGAGCAAAATAAGCCTCTTCACGATCAAAAACGCAGATAAGAGTGGAAGGAGGAGACTCCTTAGCAGACTCCTCAAGCTTCTGCTTATGAAACCTAAGCCATTCAGGCTTAGTAAGAGTAAACTTAGTATTAACTTCAAGATTAAAGGTATGATAAGAATCCTTAGGAATATCATCTTTACCCTCAACAACCTTGCCCGAAACACGAAGAATGTCAGAATACTTATGAAACTCAACCTTTTCTACCCTAATCTTAAGGTAAACAGGTCTCTTAACAACCGATTGGGAACGATCATCAGAAGAACCAAGCTTGATCTTACGAAAAGTCTTGCCCTCAACAATATCGCCAGCATCAATAATAGCAGAAAGATACCATAAATCATCCATGTTCTCAACAACAAGAGTTGCAGAGTTCTTCTGAAAATCAACAATCTTCACAAAAATCACTCATAATCAGCTAATAAGACAAAAAATTTGCTCATCTTATTTTAACACGCCTAAAAACCCTTTTCAGAGGTTCTAAACCCAAAAAAACAGAAAGAATTAAATATATAAAGATATTCATTTTGAAGTGTCAGTATTTAAAGAAAAAGGTGACATCATATGAAACCCGCCCCCAGAATAGTCAATTCTCAAAAAAGACCTATTAAAAAAACCATCCTTAAACAAAAAATTTCTAAAAAAGCACAAGACGCTTCATCAGCAGCAACACTAGTAGCGGTATTAGCATTACTGATCATATTCTATCTTTTATTCATACCACCAAGTTACAGAGACCAGATACTAGAAGGGAACGGAACAACAACAAGCATGACAAGCGCAGGAGGAGCAATAAAAGGAACATTGTTAAAAGCAAGTCCAGGAGTGTTGAGCCCCATAAAAGCAGAAAAGATAGAACATAACATACCAGCGCTAACTCTATACTCGAAAACACAATCAAAGGTACTACAGAATACCAATAGCATATACGTAAAATCAAGCATATTCGGGCAAAAAAAAGCAACAATAAGCTTCAATGTAGACGATGTAAAAAACACAAAGAATGCCTTACTAACATTCAGAAGCTCAAAACACAAAGGAACGCTGATAGTGAGATTAAACGGAAATGAAGTCTATTCAGGAACAATATCACAAGAGAATCCTGAACCGATAAAACTACCGGATAATTACCTGCTAAACGGAGCAAACAATATAGAGTTTGAAGCAGAAAAAACCGGATGGGCATTTTGGAGAAGAAACATATTCCAGATGGAAAACCTACAAGTAACAGCAGACATAAAAGATACAAGCAGACAAGAAAGCAGAAACATATTCATAGTATCAGCGACAGAAAAAGCAAATGTCAAAAGATCAATACTAAGATTCACACCAGACTGCACAACAGGAAGAACAGGAAAACTCAATGTTCTTATAAACCAAAAATCAATACATTACGCCATACCTGATTGCGGAGGAAGAGTAGCAATAGAGTTCCCTCCGGAAATCCTAAGGGAAGGAGAAAATGAGATCGTGTTTGAAAGCGAAGAAGGAAGCTACCTGATAGACCTCATAAGGATAACATCAGAGATGAAAGCAGTAGTGCAACCAACATACTTCTTTGAGATGCCGAAAAAAGACATGGACGCATTAAAAAACGGCCAATTACATGTAAAGATGAAAATCACATTCGTAGATTCAGAAGATACGAAATCAGCAAAGATAAACATCAACGGAAGAGAGACTAACCTGTACCAGACAGAAAGGGAGTTTGAGAAAAATCTTGACGATTACGTAACAGAAGGCAACAACGCAATAAAGATATCTCCAGAAACTCCATTAGAGATACAAAACCTAGAAGTATACGAAGAGTAAGAAAGAAGAAACAAAGAACAACCCACTCATTTAACCATTTATTTAATCATTTAAGCGCTCAGGCACAAAGAGGTGAACAGTCTGTCAGCAATAGACGAAGGAAAACGAATTCTGAAAAAATTACTACTTAACAAAGCAGGAGTAAAGATCCCTACAAAAATCCCGAAGAAAATGCCAGCCAAAGCTGGCGAAGCAAAAGGAATTCCTGGAGCAGGAGGAGAACCAGCATCAAAACCCGGAGGTATGGGAATCAAAGATGTAGCATCACAGCTAAGCGAAGCAGTGTCGGACATACAAAAAGCAAAAGAACTAGGAGCGCAAGCAAAACAAGAAAAGACAGAAGAAAAAAGCATGGAAGAAGGAGAAAAACCTCTTGAACAACAGATAAAAGAAATGAAACAAGAAATAGACCGGGTAGAACAACAGATAGAACATGCTCCACCAGAATATGATACTACACCACTAAAAAACCAAAAAGCACAATTAGAACAATCACTAAAAAAACTAGAAGAAGCAAAGAAACAACGAGACGCAGAGATAGCAGCAAAAAAAGCACAGATAGCAAAAGCAGAAGCAGCAAGAAGCGCTTATCAAAGAGACGAAAAACTTGATGCGGGAATAGACGCAGCAGCAGCAATACCGGGAGCAGACGTTGTAGGAATACCATTAAGCATCATGGAAGGAGTCAGACATGCTTTTCGAGACAAGAAAATGGAACAAGCAAACCAACAATTAGGAACAAAGATAGTAAGCGAATCACAAAAATCACAACAATTACAATCACAAGCGCAACAGATAAAACAATCAGCGGGAACACCAGGAAGCGTACAAGCAATACCCAAAACAGAAAGTTCGGGAAGTTCAGGAGGCTCTGGAGGTTTAGGCGGATCAGGAGGCGCCTCAAGCAAACCAGCAACAACGAAAATCACGACAGGCGGTTCCGGCATATCAGGAGGTTCTGGAAGTTCTGGAATATCAAGCGCGGGAGGAACAGGAGGATCAGGAAAACCCAACAAAATAAACTTCGCTGCAGGAATAGCAGGATTAGAAGATGAAAAAAAAGGATTCCTATCATCAGGGATGGGAAAAATAGCAATCGCATTATTTCTGATAGTAGGACTAATAGGGGTGCCAGGAACAGCGATAGGAAGCCCAGCAGCGTGGGTCGCAGGAAAGGTAGCATCCATATCAGCACAAGGAGCCAAAGGTACAGCAGCAGAAGGAGCGCACGAAAGCCAAAGTTTCATACAAAAAGCAGTAAGAGGATTCCAAACACAATACAAAAAAAGCATACAACAAGCAACAGGACAGCGAGTAGAAGGAAAAGTAGAGAACGAAAAAAGGTTCGTCGGAATAGAGATAAAAGACTCCTACCTACCAAACCCGAAAAAGATAACCCAAAACGAACCATTAGAGATAAGCGCAAGAGTACATGGGTTCAGCCCAAAAAGACCTATGAAAGCAAAAGTGGTCTGTCACATGCAACCACGAGAACTAAGCTTCAAAAAACTCGCAGGATCAGATAAGGTGGGGGGAGATGTAAACTTCTATGCAGGAGAACCACAAACAGTAAGTCCAACATCCTTATCGGGAGATAATTTTGACGAGGAAATAACCTGTTATCCTGACGTGTATACCTGCGGAGACATGGCAGTAACAATAACAGTAGAAGCAGACGACCTGACAACAGATTCCGTACTGAACAACTACATAATAGACAACACCTACCTTGAGGAAGAACTAAAAGAATACGCAAAATCAAAAGACATAGAACTAGGAAGTCTATCAGCAGTACAATCAGCAATGAAAGAACTACATCCAGAAATAGAAGATTACAGGTCAATATCAGACAAAGGACCGATAGCACTGTTCATGATAACAGAACAAAGCTCACTCATAGGCATAGATACGACAGGCAAATCACAGAAAAAACTCAAGCTCAGCGTCGCATTAGAAAACGAACTTGACGGCTGGCTAAGAAGCGTCAACGAGATGACAATAATAATACCCAAGAATCTAAGACCTGTACCAGAACTATGCAGAAAATGGAAGATAAGCGGAAACAAGATGACCTTAGGAAAAGACTACTGGAAAGAACTGAGCTTCAAAGACCTGGGAAGAGGACTGCAAAAAGTGATGCCAAGCTGCCAGTTTGAATATTCAGGATCACCAGAAGATATAATAGGAACAGCGCAAAGAATAACATTCCTGGGACATGTCAGCTACAATTATATAGTGCAGAAAGAAAATATCGTCGATATACTAACACCAGACGGAAAAAAATGCCCAAAAGTAAAAGCGAAAACCGTAACCGTAAAAGGAAGCACAAGCAGCTTAACAACAAAATTAGGCGTGAAAAAAGAAGAAGCTGCTTCTTCAGATGATGTGCTGAAAGCAATACACGAGCAACTACAAAAGCAACTAGGAAAGCCAGGAACAAACCTAGAAGAAACCACCTTCTTCGGACAAAAGATAAAAATAAACAAAAAAGCAAAACCTAAACTAGAAGAGGCAGAAAGCAACATCCAACAGAACTGCAAAGAAGGAGCAGATTATTTTGAGAAAAAACCACCGATCAAAGGATACCAAAACATGCCAGATCCAGACTTCCCGCAATACCCCTCATTAGCAGCGTACGGAATACAAATAGAGATAAATCCTGCCAAGAACCCAGGAGGACAGACAGGGACAGAGGTAAAAACAGACATACCAACATGCGTCGTATCAGCATTCAAATCAGCAGGCTGGTCCTGGGGAGCAGAGAACACACCAAAAAATCCGGCCATATTCCTCTGTGACAGCATATTAACCCCTGCAAAATAAAAGATAAAGAGCGAATAAGCAGTATAATAGCGAATATAAATGTATTGACTAAGAACAGTAAAACAGGCAAATCATCATAAAGAAGAAGGGCAAGGGAATCCTATGAGAAACAAAAAAACCAACAAAAACAAAAGGGTCATGACAATAATCCTGGCATTAAGCATGATGACATTTCTGCTAATTACAGGATGCAGCAAGTTCTTCGGAGGAAGAGGACAAGACATACCCACGTATGATTTCAGAGAAGGAACACAAGGAATAAGCATGTCAATAATGAGAGGGATGCCACCAGATTCCATGTATTCAGGAACCGACTTCAGTCTAGGAATAAAAGTGAAGAATATGGGTGCCTACAATATAGTAGACAGAGCAGAGATGAAAATAAGCGTACCAGACGCAGAAGCATTCAAATTCACAGACTCAAACACCAAATACTTCATGCTGGAAGGAAAAAGCCAATACCTAAAAGAAGGACAGGAAGATGTACTGACATTTCCGATGAAAAGCGTATGCATACCATACGGAAGCTTCAGAAAAAACTACACAGCAAAACTACAAGCAATGGCCTGCTATTATTACGAAACAACAGCGCAACAGGATATTTGCATAGACACACTATACTACAAAAGACAAAAAGGCGACAAGAAAGAATGCGACATGAGAGCATACACATTATCTGGAGGACAAGGAGGGCCAGTAGGAGTCTGGTCAATAAGCCAACCGCAAATCATAGAAACAGGAGAAAAAACAAAAGTAGAGATAAGCATCAACATAAAGAAATTCGCAGGAAAAGGAGTATCAGTATTCAACCCAAACGTAGCATGCGATGATGTAACAAAGATCAACGAAGCAGAAATAGAAGTAAGCTTAGGAGGAAAAAAACTGACCTGCAAACCAGCAAAAACCATGAAACTCAAAGAAAAAGGATCAGGGATCATATGCAGCACATATGTAGACAAAAACGCAGGAGCATACACAACACCATTAGTGATAAAGATGAAGTATTACATATTACAAAAACTGATAAAAGAGATAAAGATACAACCACCACCAGGAGGAAGAGAAGCAGCAGACTGTCAGAACATGATAGGAACAGGAACAAAAGGTGAAGGAAAATGCAGCTCAACATTTGAAGGTTACAGCTGCAAAGACGTCAGCGCTGAATGCCCAACCGGAGATGCAAGCTGCATAGAAGGACTGGGATGTAAGGTAGGATACTGTCCGGGAGGAAAAACAAACGTCTGCTGTCCAGGATAAAACAAGTAAGAGCTAATAAAGGCGCTTTCACCGATTCTTATGATTTTACCGAAACATTTTTATACACAAAAACAGAGAAATATGAGAAAAGAGGCTTAAAATGGCAACAAACAAAAAAATATGGGTATTCTCACTATTTCTAGTGCTACTGATAACAACAGGCTGCGGTTACCAGAGAGGAAAAAACGAACCTCCAACAAGCGCAGCATTCACAGCAACAGGAACAGAAGGACTGGTCATGACATTCACACCAGAACAACCACCAGTAAAAGTATACACCGGAGGACCACTGACGTTCCTAGTAGAAGTAAAGAATCGGGGAACAACAACAGTACAAAGCGCAATGTTCTACCTATCAGGCTATGACGCAACAATGCTGCCTATAACACCAAACCCCTTCGCACTACAGATGCCTCTAGAAGGAAAAACACAATTCAACCCTGAAGGAGGGTACACAACAGTGCAGATGGAAGCACAAAACATCGTACTACCGCCAGAAATGCCGAATTACAAACCAACATTCTTACTGACAGCGTGCTACCCATACAAGACCTATGCAACACCAATGGTATGTATAGATCCCAATCCTCAAGATACAGTAAGCGACAAAGCATGCTACGTACAAAAAGTCATAGGAACAGGAAGCCAAGGAGCACCAGTCGCAGTAGAAAGCGTGGAAAGCCAAGCAACGCCAAGAGGCATGTTCTTCAGGATACACATAGCAAATGTCGGAGGAGCAGGAAAAGGAATGGCCTATGACATCAACGCATTAAACTCCTGTCCAGGATCACTAACATACAACGATATAAACAAAATACAATATATGGTATCATTAGGAAGCGGAGAACCAGTAACCTGCCAACCATCAAACAATGAAGTAAGGCTGGTGAACGGCAAAGCAACAATATTCTGCCAAACACCAAGATCCACACAAGGACAAGCATACCAAACACCATTAAGGATAGAACTGGTATATGGTTACAAAAACTCAATATCTAAACAGGTAGAGATAGAAAACCTTGACTTTGGAAGAGCATAAAGAACGTAATCAAGGAGCATAAGAAGAGCATAATCAAGGAGGTTAAAAAAATGAGGAAGTTAAAAGTTGCAATCATGCTTTTGGTAATCCTAACACTCTTAGCAGGATGTTCGGGAAACGAAAAAAAAGAGACAGGCCCAGCAGGAGCAAGATTCGTAGGAGGAACACAAGGATTAGACCTATCATTCGCTCCAGGAAGCCTTCCAGACCAGATCATGGATAAAGATCAACCATTCGCGATCAGCTTAGTACTAAAAAACGTAGGAGAACATAACATAGAAAACGGAGCAGACGTAAAAGCAAGCATAACAGGAATAGACCCTGCAGATTTCGGAGTAAGCGCGTCAGACCTGACAGAAAGTCCCGATACCGGACTGCGAGGAGCGCAGATAGATGCATCAGGCGGAAAAGTAGAAGGAGAAACAATAAGCCTGGACTTTCCAGCATCAGGAAACAGCTTCGTACACCAAAAAACAATAGCAGGAAGCGTCCAGTATAATGTGCGGGCAGATGTTTGTTACAAATACGGAACAGTAGCCAACACAAAACTATGCGTACTGGAAGACATACTTGGGACAACAGGAAGCTCAGGAAAACTATGCGAGATAAACCAAGAAAAACCAGTAGAAAACTCAGGAGCACCAGTACAAGTAACCTCATTCAGAGAATCAGTAAGTTCAGCAAACAAAGTAGCATTCGTATTCAAAGTAGAGCATAAAGGAACAGGAACCGTACATAAAGAAGGATCAGGATGCAGCAAAGAATTCGCAGACAAAGATAAAGTACACGTAAAGATAGATACAGGACTTACCGATGGACTGACCTGTTCAGGATTACAGAACGGAGCAGCATCAGGAAGCACCTATGAAGGAGACGCAACACTACTCAACGGAGCAAGAGAGATAAGGTGCACACAAACAATAAACAACCCGACAGACATAGAAAAACTGGTAAGAATAGACCTAACATACGATTACGACCAGTACATACAAAAGACGCTGACAGTACAACACGTCGGAGGATAAAAGTCCTGAAAAATCTTTAGAAATTTTTTAATGATCTTTTTCTATATTTTCTATATATTCAAGAGTTTCGCGTAAACAATCTCAAATAAGCAGAGAAGCCCAAAAAATAACAAGAAAGAAAACAATAAGAACAAAAAGTAAGAACAAAAAATAAAAGGCGAAAACTTGCTGAAGCCCAAACAATAAGCTTAAGCATCCCTCAAGCCCTGAGTCTCAACGAAGAACATCGCTTCACCATCAGGCAAAGAAGGCGCATCAATAAGCTTAGCAACCCTAGAACCCTTCTTACCCTTCCTCAAGTAGATTCTAAAGGTAGAAGCATGAGCGACGATGTGTCCGCCAACAGCCTTAGTAGGATCACCAAAGAACTGCGCAGGATCAGCCTGAACCTGATTAGTAACATACACAAGAGTATTGTGCATATCAGCCAGCTTAAGCAAAGTATGCATGTGCTTATTGAGCTTCTGCTGACGCTCAGCAAGAGTTCCACGACCAATAAACTCAGCCCTAAAATGAGCAGTCAAGGAATCAACAATAACAACCTTAACATTAAGACCCTCATTCTTGATAAGCTCAGAGATCTTCTCAGCCAACAACATCTGATGATCAGTATTGTAAGCACGAGCAACCTTTATGTTACGCAAGACCTTCTCAGGATCAAGACCCGCACCTTCAGCCAACTGCCTGATACGCTCAGGACGAAAGGTATTTTCAGTATCAATATAGACAGCAACAGCCGAAGGATCATCCTTTTGACAATTCACAGCAAGCAGATGAGCAACCTGAGTCTTAGCAGAACCGAACTCACCAAAACACTCAACAATAGAGCCAGTCTCAAAACCACCACCAAGCAACTCATCAAAATTCTTAGAGCCAGTAGTGATCTTGTGAACGCGCTCACGCTTAGCCAAGACCTCTTCACCACTCATAAAACCCATCTTCAAGGAATTACGAGCAGCCTGGATCATCTTACGAGCGACAGATTCAGAAACACCAGCGTCCTCAACGAGCTTACCGATAGAAGCAACAGCAATAGCCATCACATTATCATAACCAGACTCGCGAAGCTTCTCAGCAGTAGCCGCGCCAACACCCGGAAGATCCTCTATCTGAGGCTCCTTTTCAGGTTCTTTGTCCTTAGTCTTCTTAGAAGGCTCAGGCTTATCAACCTTAAGATCCTCACCCAGCTTCTTATCATCCATCAAATCATCACTTGACATATCCATTTCAGTCACCTGAGGAACAACATCCTCTACAATAGTTTTCTTAGCTTCAGTAGCCATCAGTACTCACCTCATATATAATAGTTTAGGCCTCAACCTGATTGTTTAAAACCAAGTACTCGTAAGCCTTGTTGAGGACAACCACAGCTTTAGGGATGTCCATAGCCCTCAAAGAAGAAGTGCTCTTCCACTTATCGCTATCCTTATCTTTATAAGACCGCTCAAACTGGATAGAACGGATCTCAAAGGTCCGACCATCCTTTTCCAGCGTATTCTTCCAAATAGTAGCCGAAACAGAGCCAGCACGAAACCTTTTTTCAGGCACATTAGCCTTAACACCAGTCAAATCATCTGTTTTCATAAAAAACACCTCCTTGGTATTCCCATCTTTTTTCAAACCCTAACGGGCGGAGGTCATGTCACGACAGCTGTCAAACACAACAGAACATAATACGCCACACAGGTTTAAATAGCTCATCTCAACATGTCCAGTGGGGAGTGAGACAATCAGAAAGGGCCAAAAATGAGGGTAAAAGCATTCTAAGGCTAACCGAAAGATATGCGGGCGTCTAGTGCTATAATTAAAGATCAGATATACAAAGATCATGCGCATAAAGGTCAGAGCATCATAAATAAAAAACCTTAATCAAGACAAAACAGACAAGAAAAACCAGGAGGATATACTCATAAGCCGCTCCAGTACGGAAAAAACCCTTAAGACGAAACTTAAGAATAGGGTGAAAAGGCATGATACCCGCATCAGTAATAGCATCAGCAAGTATATGAGAAGCATAACCGATAAGGAAAGCAGAAGAATAAAGGACAGAACCAGAAAGACCATAAGTCAAGAAAGTAAACAAAGCGATAGCAAAGAAAGAATGAAAGAAACCACGATGCTCAAAAAGGAAAGAGACAGGACGAAACTTACGGCCAACAACAGAATTAGGATGATCAATATCAGGAAGAGCAGAAGCAAACACAGTTATAAAGGCGAAAAGGATCTGGTTGTCAGGGTGAAAATAAGAAACACCAAACAAAGCTACAAGGAAACCAAAAACAACATGAGTCTTAAAAAGCATGAAAACACAAAAGAAGGAGAGGTATAAATAATTAGTGATAGGAGTTTAGCGATAATGATATCCCTATAAACAACAAAAACGCTGCTTTTAAGAGTATATTATGAAAGACAGAAATCTATAAAAAGGCAGGCAAAAAGAAAAGGCAAGGGGTGGATAAATGATCAAACTAACCTACGAACAAATAATGCAAACACTAAAAGAAAAAAGCGAACTATCACAAGAAGAGCTAGAAGAAAGAGTCAAACAAAAACTGGAACAACTATCAGGACTCATATCCAAAGACGGAGCAGCACACATAGTAGCCAATGAGCTGGGAATAAACCTGTTCGAACAATACACAGGAAAGATGAAGATAGACAAGCTCATATCAGGCATGAGAAACGTAGAAGTAGTAGGAAAGGTACAGAACAAATGGGACTTAAGAGAATTCACCAATGCAAGAGGAGAAGGAAAAGTACAAAGCCTGATGATGGGCGATGAGACAGGAGTGATAAGAGTAACCTGCTGGCACGGAGCAACAGAAAAGATAGCAGAAGTAAAAGAAGGAGATATCATAAGAGTCAAGGATGCAACAGTAAGAGAAAACAACGGAGTGCTGGAATTGCACCTAAATGACAGGTCAGAAGTAGAGATCAACCCAGCAGGCGAGACGATCGGACAAGTACAAAAAACGTCAGCAGGAGCGAAAGCAGTCAGAAAAAGCGTGAATGAACTGAAAGAAACAGACAATAATGTGGAACTCTTCGGAACGATAGTCCAGGTGTTCGAACCAAGATTCTTCGAAGTATGTCCGCAATGCGGAAAAAGAGCAAGACAAAGAGAGACAGAATACGTATGCGACACCCACGGAACAGTAGAACCAGACTATTCATACGTACTAAATGCGGTGCTAGACGACTCCACAGAAACCATAAGATGCGTATTCTTCAGAGACCAAGCAGAAAAGCTATTAGGAAAACCACGAGAAGAGATACTGCAATACAGAGAATTTACAGATAAGTTTGACACAGTAAAACTAGACCTGTTAGGGCAACTGGTAAAACTATCCGGGAGAGTGGTGAAGAACGCAATGTTTGACAGGTTAGAATTCATAGCAAGAGATGTGGACACAGACCCAAACCCAGAAGAAGAGATAGCAAGACTAAAAGAACAGTCAGCAGAACAGACAGAATAAAAGATGACGGAATAAGATTCAGAACAAAACAATAACAGAGGACCTATGATGCAACAGATGACAAAACACAACATCATAGGACTAATATTCATCATACTACTAACAAGCATGCTACTGGTAGCGCTGAACAAACAACCACCAAAAGAACGAACAATACTTCTAAGCTTTGACACAGAACCAGTAGATGAAAGATGCGTGCTGGAGATCGTCAAGATACTTGATGAGGAAAAGATAAACGCGACATTCTTCGTGACCGGACAATACGCAGAAGAATATCCAGACGTGATACAAGAACTGAAAAGGTTTGAGATAGGATGCCATACCTACAGCCACAAAAAACTGACGAAAATAGATGAAAAAACAAAGAGAGAAGAGATAAGCAGATGCACAAGGATCATAAAGAAGGAAACAGGACAAAAAGTAAAAGGATTCAGAGCACCATGGCACAGGATAGACAAAGAAAGCCTGAAGATACTGGAAGAAGAAGGATACCAATATGACGCATCAATAATCTCAGGACTAGGGCTATTCTACCCATCAGTCAAGAACATGAAGATAGGAGAAATACCAGTATCAAGCGTGATGGGAATACCAGTAGAAGACGTAATATGGACCTATTACCTAAAGATGCCAACACTATACTTCTCAATACTAAGGAACAAAGAAGGAAAAACAGAAAGCTACGTATTCCACCCGCACCATATAGTAAAAGAAAAGGAACGATTCCAACAGTTTATAAAAGACTTAAAAAAGCGAAACGTAACTTTTATAAGCCACGCAGAGCTAATAAGGAAACATGGGGGTTAGACAAGAAAGAATTCTGACAGTATCCAGGCTGTTCTTGGTATTTATAGCGCTTCTGATAGTATCACTAACCCTCACAGGATGCGGCAAATGTACAATAAACAAAGAAAAATCCACAGTTCTAAAAGAGATAAAACAGGTAGCGCCAAGAATAGAAACACAAGCATACACAGTGACAGAAAAAAGAACAGAAAAGAAATGCCATACAGAAACCATCAATCCAGAAAAAAACGAAGAGATAGAGATACCATGGGGAAAATTCCTCATAAAACTAGGACCAAAAGAATGGCTTGACACGCCATTAGTGGAAGGAAAAACAAACTGGATAAGAAGAGAGATGACCGTGTATAACGGTTATGACGAACTAAAGATGGTATATCTGGATAAGATAGACTATTATAACGGAACAGAAGTCAAAAGAAGCAAAAACCCAATGAAACTACTGGTAGAACCTCACTCATCAAGGATCGTACCATTGATGAAAGACACGCAATACGACCCATTAGTCGATATAGGAGCAGACTTCACAAACAATACAGAAAAAACAGGAATGCCAAAAAACACCCTGCTACCAACGACCAAAGAAGTGTGCGAAGATGTAGTCAAGGAAGAACAGGTAGAAAAATACAGGAACATAAGCAAAGGGACAAAAGAAGTAGTCATGGGATACACAGAGATGCTAAGAGTAAAACTTACTAAAGAATGCTGACTGCTTCCAAATAAAATTCTAACGATAAAAGCACAAAGGCCATCAGAAACGACACATTTATAAATGTTCTAATAATGAAAACAATCGTTTCAACAATGAGAACAATATTCAGAGAAAACGAATACAAGATACTGAACTTATTCTACAACAACAAAAACACAGCAATGCACCTGAGAGGAATAGCAAGAGCCCTAAACATAAGCGCAGGACCACTAACAAGACACATCAACAAGATGACAAAAGAAAAGATACTTACAGAAGAAAAAGAAGCAAACCTGAGAAAATTCAAAGTAAGAAAAGAAGAAGAGATATTCCCACTGTTCGCCATGGAAGAATACAACAGACTGAACAAGAAAGAAAAAGAGAAGACCGACAAGCTGATACTAGAAGGAACGATATTCGTGATAAAAACAAAGAAAGGAATAAAAGCAATAAAAAACCTAAATAACGAAAAGATAAAAGAACTGAAAAAGATACAAGGAACACCACTAAACAACCAAACACAATACTACACACTAAAAAAGAGAACATGACAAAAAACAAAAAAAAGAGGTCAAAAAAAGCGCAAATAACCATGTTCATGCTATTAGGAATTCTCATGGTAGCAGTATTCGTGATGATATACTGGGCAAACAACAGGTTAAGAACAGCAACACTAGAAGCGCCGACAGAAAAACTCATCACAGACCTTCTTAAATCAGGATCAATACCCTACTACGTAGGACAATGCATGGAAAAAAACGCAGAAGAAGGACTGATCTACCTAGGACAACAAGGAGGAAACATCTACAACTACGAAGGAGGACCAGCACCAAACCCCAACAAGTACATGCAACTACAATACAGACCACCATACAAGACGATAAAAGTATCATACGGAGAAACACTACCCCCATTAGACAACAACACGATATACCCATATCCGCCAGGATACCCGGGAGGAACAGGAAGAAGCAAACAAGTACCAGAACTAGACTTCGCAACCTGGGGAAGATTCGGAGAAGTAAAACTAAGAAAACTATGCGACACCAACGGACCAAACAGCCCATATCTGTTCGGAAAAGCAAAAGGAATACAAACAGTAATCTGCCTGGCCAACTCATACACAGACACACTATCAACACAATGGCAACTAGAACAATACGTAGCCAACAAGATACCAAACTGCACAAACTGGACAGCAATAAGAGAAGAAACAGGATACAACGTCACACCAACAGGAGAAGTGAACGTATCAGTAAGACTAGGACTGACAGACATATGGGTAGACGCCTACATACCAGTAAAGATAGAAGTAGGAGGAAGACAACCAGTGATGAGAGTAGCAGACTTCCACAAAAGAATACCAGTAAGACTGAAGAAGATAGTAGAACTAGCGACATTCATGTCAATGTACGACGATTACGTACTGGACTTCAACATGTCAAAAGACTATAAACTATTCTCGCACTGGGACCCAGCGATGAAAATAAGCGTAAAAACACCCCTAAAAGCCATAGGCCTATGGGACGACCTGATAACAATAGAAGACTCAGCAAGCGTGATGAACGGAGAAAACTACGTCTACCAGTTCGTAAGAGAAAACAGGTACCCAACACTAGACAGGATAGGAGGACTGGACGACGTCAACTGGTCAGACTACGACATCGTAGTCATGGAAAACTCCACAATAACAATAGACCCGAACCCATACACAGACAAGATAGACGACAGGCCAGAATTCCAGAAAAAACACATCTATGACCCAGACGAAGACAACCTAACATACTACTATACAGGATGGAAAGCGACATGCGACGAAAAATACGATTATGAACACAACAAAGAAGACACAAGCTGCTCAAGAAAAGAACCGACACACCCATCAAGATACTTCAGATTCCCAAGATCCATAGAACAAAAAAACCCTGCAGAAGAGATGCCAAGAAAATGGACAACATCAGACGCGTACAAAACAACAAGAAGAAACGCAACATACAACACAACACACGATGACATAGGACCGCACAACGTAACAGTATGGGTGTGCGACGAAGGAGGACTATGCGACTACCAAAAAGTAAGGATACTGGTACTTGACTACCCACAACTAAGAATCAACGGAACAAACCCCTACAGCAAACAAATACCGTACTACTACGCATCAAAAGAAGACTACTACAGGATAGACGCCTCAGGAAGCACAGAACCAAGATACACACCAATGAACGGCTACTCAATAAGCGACGACAAAGAACCGTTTGAATACATACTCACAGACATACTGGCAGTACTGACACTACCACAACAACCACCAGACATGGCAAGACACATAGCATACATAGACAAGTACAACTTCACAAAAGCAAACTGCAACGGAATACCATGCGTACACTGGATAAACCTCTCAGCAAGAGCAGTAAACGTACCACCAGCCAGGATGAACGTAACAGTATACCAATGCCTACCATACACGAACAACGAAAACCCACTGGCAAAATACATGTGGCCATACAACAAGACAGACCCCTGGCTATCATCACACCTATGCTGCTCACCAGGACAAGAATGGGAAGACAAGTTCGAAGTGCCGAAAGACGTGCCAACAGGAGAACAAACAAGCATCTACTTCCGATACAAAGTAAACCTTATGGACACAGAAAATGATGAGATGGAAAAGATAGAGATATACAAAGACGGAAACCTATTAGGAGAACTGCCATTTTCTTTAACAACAGATCCTGTACGGAGAGCAGTAATACTGAACGGGTTAGGACTGACAAGCTATGACATAACAGACCAAAGAATAACACTAAGCTTCGCAACAGAAGGAAACTACACGATAAAACAAACAGCAGCAATACAAAAAGAACCCTACGGAACATACGAAAAACCAAGCAAGATATGCTACGGAGGAACACCAAAAATAGGATCCATCTACGGAATGCAGATCAAAGATTACGACCCAGAAATGACAGGAGCAGAAATCATGGGAGAAACAAGAATACCACAAGGAAACCCCTGGCAAACATACTTCAACGACATAATAGAAGAAACATTCTCAAGACACTGCTCAGGAACAAGAGGAAACATATGCAACGGACCAGCAGACATGACAATAACATCAGTCAAAGGATGCGACGACAAAAAAACAGGAGAAATAGAAACCTGCCAAGGACCAAACCCAGCACTAAAAACACCGCAAGAAATAACAATAGGAGGACCCTGCAACGACGACTCAGACTGCGAAACAGACAAAGGATACACACCACCAGGAAAATGCGTAGAAGGAAAATGCCACCAATACAAAGGAAACCTGGGAAGAACAGCATTTGACTGCTACAAATACACAGACGACACCTACGAACACACATTCAACATCACAAGAGAAGACGGAACAGAAGCCAACGGAACATGCAACGCAGCACCAGCATGTTCAGACGACCCAAACAAATACGATTTCAGCAAGGAAGAAGGAAGATACCTACTCCAAGGAGCAACCTGTGAAGCAGGAGAATGCACAAAACCATTGGGCAATGCAAAAGACTGCTACCAATACAACGGACTAAGCCAAGCAATACTAGGAAGCGACCCCTACTGTACAGACGCTGTTGAAGATAAACACTTATACTCAAGAAACTGGACATGCAAAAAAGCAAGCGGAGAATGTTCAGGACAGAAAAATTCAGATCCAGACTCAGCAGAAAAACTATGTGAAGCGTGCAGATCCAGCCAGCTCATGGGAGGAGAATGGACAAACGGAAAATGCTGCGGAGACGATGCAGGAGAAGGAGGATTCCCATACAACATAGAAGGTCTAAACCCAAAAGCACCCTATTCCAACAACGCAGGAAGATACGGAAAAGAAGTATGCGACGATTATTACGGTAATGAAGAAATAGATAATGACTGCGACGGAGAAACAGGATGTTACGACAACGACTGCATAAGCTCAAATTATGCTTTCTTAAGAAACAATGAGTGGAACAATTACCTGAACAAAGAAGGAAAACTATGCTGCAATCAAAAAAGCCAATGCAAACAATTCCTAGACCCAAGCTCAAACAGTGATGACGGAGTAGAATGTAAGTCAGACAATACATGCGATTGTCTGCCTGTAGGGGCAACAGAGGCAAGGGCAACAATAACAACCTTTCCTGCAACCATAAAGACTTGCGTGGCCTCTTATGATGAAATAATTCAGGAAACATCAGATATTTTTGACAGATTATTTACCATAACACAAAACTCCCAAGCAGAAAGAACATTCCAATTAATAGTAAAAGACATAGACGGGGGAGAAGAGTGTAAAGAAAAAGTTACATTATTAGTGAATGACAATAATATTAGAGCTGATTCTTTAAAAACAATTCAAAATCTTGGTACAGTTTTTACAATCAAATTTAAGAATTTGGCTACAGAAGATTGTTTAGTAAAAGTAAGGATAACATAAAATAAAAGAATAAGATATTAAAAGACTTATTTGGCGTATCTTACCTGAGCAAAATCAACAGTGCAACTATTATAGACATCATTGATCGTCGTCCCATTATTATAGTTCTCCTGCGCTTTCCTCTCATCAGGATTAAGATTAGCATCCACACTAGGGATGCAAGAAGGATCAACATCCAAGATGTAATTAGGATCTGAGCTTGTATTGGGTTTGTTATTAGGATCAAAACCCTGACCACAGGCAGAAGCGACAGCATCAACAGTAGTCTCAGGAAGATACAAAGCATTCTCAGTACCATCACCGCAATGAAGATTAACAAAAGATTTATGTTCATCAACAGGAACAGTAAAGGAATAAACATCACTCGTCTCAGAATCGTTAGAGCAGGTAACATTATAGGTATGAAGACCAACATCACTCTGAGTCAGTTCTGACCTTGTTATTGCTCCACTTGCTGTTATTATAGCATTATCAAGATCACTGTCAAGGTTCCAACCAGTAACAGGACCATTATCACTCTCACAATAACAAGTGATGCCTAAAGCCGCACCAACAAATGAACCATCGACATCACATCTCTTCACTCTTATTGATTTCTGAGCTGGTTTGTCGTAGGTCAGGTTTATGGTCAGTTCTTGAGAGTTAGGAGCCGGAGCGTCAGAAGCTGAAACTATGGCATCCAGAGTAAAAGTCTCGCCATCCTTAGCAGGCCTATCAAGAACCGTTTCAGGATCAACATTTACAGTGACGCCCTGACCAGAAACTACAGAATCATTAAAAACTTCTTTAGTGGTATCATCAGAAGGATCATCAGGAGTGCCATTATCACCAGTAACAGTAACAGAACCATCCACAGAACCCTGATAATCAGGATCAACCTCAGGAACAACGAAATGGAAGTCTACAGGCCCGTTGATGTGATCGCCATCAGAAGGACTGACAGAATTAACATCAAAAGCAGCCACAGGATTATTCTCGTTGTTATTATTGTTAGAAGCATCATCGCTGCAACCAGTATAACTCAAAAGACCAGCAGCAAATGCCAAAGGCAAACCAATTTTTTTCCAAAGACTCATATTTACATCCCTCCGGGTTTAATTGTGATAGAAAAGGTAAAAGAAGAACTTATTTATAAATGTTTCGTTTTTCGTTACTTTGAAGTAGTTAATCAGGCCTTTTTAAATAGTCCGAAAAACCCTTTAAAAACAAAACAAAAAAAGCAAAACAAAAAGAACAAACATTTACACAAATAATATAAAAGAGAAAAACAACGAGAAAAGAAAATGAAAAAAGAGGCACTCATAACAATAATACTAATTCTATCACTAATAAGCATACCAAAACTAATACACGCGCAAACATGCGACTACGAACCCAAATGCACACCAGTAATAAGAGACTGCGGGTGCGGAGGAACACAAACAAGATACACACTATGCGAAGGAGGATGCTCAGAGTGGTACCCATGCAGCCAACCAGACACAGAAAATAATTGCGGAGACAACACAGACAACGACTGCGACGGAAAAACAGACTGCGAAGACACAGACTGCGCAACAAACCCAAGCTGCACAGACGAAGACCATGACGGATACACACTCGTAAGCGACTGCAACGACCAAAACCCAAACATCAACCCAGGAGCAGAAGAAGTATGCAACGGAAAAGACGACAACTGCAACTACCAGACAGACGAAGGACTGACAAGACAATGCGGAACAAGCGAGACAGGAGAATGCAGGTACGGAGAAGAAACCTGCCAACAAGGAACATGGACAGGATGTACAGCAATAACACCACAACCAGAAATCTGCGACGGAAAAGACAACAACTGCAACGGAGAAACAGACGAAGGATGCGCATGCACAGACGGAGAAGAACAACAATGCGGAACAACAGATACAGGAGCATGCCAATACGGAACACAAACCTGCAAGAACGGACAATGGGGAGAATGCACAGGAGCAGTATGGCCTGAAAAAGAACAATGCGGAAACAACATAGACGATGACTGCGACGGAGAAACAGACGAAGGATGCGAATACCCAGAACCGACAACAGAAGAGATAAAACAAGAGCAAGAAGAAACAAAAGAACAGGCACAAAAAGAACCGAAAGAACAAGAAGAAACAAAAGGAAAACCAATAGTGCCAACAAGACCCTGCATAGACAACGATAACGACGGATACGGAATAAACTGCCAAGCAGGAGAAGACTGCAACGACAACGACCCAGAAATACACTACAACGCAAAAGAAAAATGCGACGGAAAAGACAACAACTGCAACCTAAGAGTGGATGAACTGCTGACAAGACCATGCGGAACAAACAAAGGAGCATGCAGAGAAGGAAAAGAACACTGCCAAAACGGAAAATGGACAGGATGCGACGCCAAAGGACCGACAGAGGAGATATGCGGAAACTATCTGGACGACGACTGCGACGGACAAACAGACGAAGGATGCCCAACACCAAAAGAACAAAAAAAAGAACTACTGCTAAAAAAAGCATTAGAAGACCAATACGGAGAAAACAACAACGAATTCCAAAAAGCACTAAAAGACTACAGAAGAACAAAAGACAAGATCAAGATAAAAAAAGAATCGCACATAAGCCAAGGAAAAACAATAATGAGCGTCAAGATAAACATAGAAAAACCGATGAAAGACGTATGGATATACGAAGAAATACCAAAAACACTCGCAAAAAACGCCAATGAGATAACATTCACGATACAACCAAAGATCATAGAAGAAGACCCATTAGTAGCATGGCACTTCGCAGAACTCAACGAAGGAAAAGAGATCATGTACGAACTGAAAGGAGAACACAAAGAAGCATACAAACAAACAGAAACAATAGCATTCTCACACGAAAAACCAGAAACATCATGGAAACTCATAGCAATACCAGTACTTACAATACCAGCAGCAGGATTCCTCTTCGTACTGCTGATACAACTATCAAGAAAAAACAAAGAAGAATAAAACCTCACTTCTTACGAGAAACAGGAATGATAACCTTCTGGACAAAAGACGGATCAAGCAGACCCTTAAACTCCTGACGATCCTTATCAGAAGCGACAACCACAACATAAGCAGAACCTTTCTTATGAGGATCACACTCATCATAACTGACCATCAAAGTAGAAGACAGATCGCCATCCTTATACTTCACAGTATTAGAAGTCGGGAAAGCACCAGACAAGTCAATAACCTCAGAATCAGGATCAAAACAATAAGCACGATACCACAAAAGATCAGACTGGTTAAGATCAGAACCATCAAGATTCATAGTAGGAGTATCAATGATCAATTGCAGACCATCAGGACCAGTACCTGCAGAGAAAGAAGGTAAAGCAGGAGGAAGATCATCAGCAGAATAAGAAAAAGACTTAGGAAAAGAAAAAACAGGAGACTCCTGACCATCAGTATCAGTCGCGGTAATAGCAAAAGTGTAAGGAACACCATCCTTAACATCAGGAAGAATGACAAAATACTTCTTAAGAGCCTCAACATAATAAAGAGTATCATCCATAAGCTGAACAGAAGAAGGACCGCCCTGAACCTTAGTGATCAAAGGAAACTCAGGAACACAAGTCTGAGAAGAAACATTACAGACAGGAACAAGAGGCCAACGCAGATCAAAGATAGACTGTTTAGAAGAAACCTCAAAATCCAAAACCCTGGTATCAGGCAAAGATTCAATCTCAGAACGAACATCAGAAGGATCCTTATCCTCCATCCACTTCTTAAGAGAAACATTAGAAGAGACATAAAGAGTATATCTGGTAACATCTGAAGAGATCATCTCATCCCAAGAAACAACAACCTTATCCTGAGCGAGCTTAGCATCACTGATAACAAGATTCTTAACATCAGAAATCTTAGACTTAAAAAGATAAGCGAACTTAACAGCAATATTCATGATACCAAAACGGTTCTTCTTAGCATCATAAGCAGTAAACTTCTTATCACTAACAACACAAAACTTGACAATACGATTATTAAGCTTACAAACCTTCTGAGAAGGAGCCTCACCACCAGCAAAGATAGAAAAATTCCTGGCACCCTGCTTAAAGATATCCAAAGACTTACCACTATCATCAGAAGAATACCATAAAACATCCTTATCACCATACCACTGAGCAAAAAGCGACTGCAAACTATGATCCAACCTTATAAGATGAGCATTATCAACGACCTGAGGCTTAACATCAGGATCAGAAGGTTCCTTCAAAGAAAGAACAACATTACCGCCAGAATTCCTAAGAGCGATCTTACGGCTCTTCCACTCAGTCTTAGGAGCAGAAAAAGAAGAAAAACCAAAAGTAGTCAAAAGATCAAGAAGACCGCCAGCAGACTTAGACTTCTCACCAGCGATAGGAATATCATACTTACAGACACAATCCTTCTCAGGAGAACGCAAACATTCAGAGATGGCTTCAGCCAAAGAAGTCAAAGCATTAAGATCAGGAGGCTCACAATAACGCTCCCACTTATACCACTCAGGAAAAACATCCAAATCCTTAGTAAGAATATTACCGCCCTCCTTAGCCATCCAATCAAAACCAGGCATCTCAGACTCGATAATAGAGATATTCTGAGAGATACAATCAATATCCGCAAGGCAATGCTCAAGCCTGGGCAAAACCTTAGTGATATTCTCATAAACAGAAAAATCATAAGGAAGAGAGACCTTAAAAGAAGGATCCAAAGAAAAAGGAACAGAAAAAGCAGGATGTTCAGGACGAGAAGGACGACCAAGAGAAACACCGGAAGAACCAGCAGAACCAGAAACACCAGCACCAGAAGCACCCGGCTGGAAACCAGCAAAAGAAACGGGACCAGAATCCAAAGAACCGCCCAACTTCTCACAATTCTTCTTATAACCCTCCCACAGACGACCAGCATACTGGATACCAAGAGAACCAGTATGAGTACACCAAGGCTTATACTTATTCCAACCAGACTTAGGACGACAAGGAGCGACCTTACCATCCTTAGTGCCATAATAACACTGACAAGCCTCATCAGTAGCCTGTTGGATAGTCATACCCTTAGCCATGTTACGGATAGCAAGGTTACTGGTAGCAATACCCCTATTATAAGAAAACCAGATTAACCAAGTGATCTCTTCAGGCTTCAAAGAAACACCCTTACTCTCAGCATACTTCTTAACCTGAGTAAACTTCTGCTTATACTCCTTAACACCCTCCTCAAGCTGAATATCAAGAGTAGGACACTTATCACCCTTATTATAATACTTCCAACAAGGATCATCAACCTGAAAAGGACCGCCCTGCCAAGTACGATAAAAATCCTTACCAGTGCCTTTATACTTATCCTGCCAAGCCTTCATCTCCTCACGAGTATGACAACCAGACTCGTAAAACATCACAGTAGTGAGCTGCAAAGGATCAACACCAAGCTGGTCAAGACCATACTTCTTATAATACTCCATAACCTTAGGCATAAAACGAGCACACCGCTTAAAAGAAGTGTCAGCAAGCTTAGACATATCAGCACCCTTACAATAAAGAGCAGTGACAGCACCACCAGAAGACTTAGAAGGATTAAGATCAGCAGTGACAACCTGAGCAGAAACAAGAGGAAGAAGAGAGAAGAAAACCAAGAAGATGAAAAAGACCAAAAGACCTCTAACGAGAAAAAACCCGTTCCCCATCCGAACATCCATCAGCTTAATCATCATCAAACCACTTTACCCTGAGAAGCAAGACGCTTCTTAGTATAATAATTCTTCCTGATCTCATCAGAGACCAGTTTAGGAGCAAAACCTCGCTCAACCAAAGACTTCTGGACCTGAACATAAGACAAACCCTGAGACAACAAAGAATCAATATGTGCCTGAAGATCCACATTAGAAGAAACAGCAGAAGAAGGATTGCGCTTCTCACGCACACGCCAGATAACGACAGAAGAAACAACCAAAAGAAGAACGCCGACAAGAGCCAGGATAAAACTCAAAGGATCAAAACCCAAAGCAGACGCTTCAAAAGATTCCTGTTCCTGTTCTTCCTCAACCTTCTTATCCTCAACAACTTCGTCTTCAGCATTAGCAACAAAAGAATCATTCTTAAGAGCGATAAAATCAAGCTCTTCAGTCATGTTCTTAGGATCAGAATCAGGATCAACAGGCAACAAAACATCACCATCAGGAGAAAACTCAAGATCACGAGAATCCAAAGCAGCACGCTCCTCAGGAGAAAGCCTATCGTTAAAATCAGGAGAGACCTCACGCCTCAAAGGTTCAGACCTGACAGTATCCTGCTCAGAAACAACAGACAAAGGAACGCTACCAGCATCAGCCTTAGCCAAGTAACCAGGCTCACCCTCAAGAAGATCATCAGGAGTATAACAACGACCGATACAACAAGGACCATCATCAGAATCAGTATTATCCTCAGACTCCTCATCCAAAGTATAAACAGGAGTACCGTCACAATCCTGCGCCCAACCACAAATCACGCCGCCAAGCGACTTACAAGACTTACCCTTATAAGGATTCTCAGGAAGAACATCAACCGCTTCAGGATGATAATCAATCATGTACTGAGACAGAACATACTCCTCCATGTCGCCACATCGGCCACCCACACAACAAGAAGTATCAAGCTCACCATCAACAAAAAGACCGCCGACAAAATAACCACCGATACAATCCTGGCCATCACTGCACTGAGAACCGCCAAGATCCTCACAAGAAGCACCATCAAAAACACAAAAAGGCTCACAATCAGGACAGTCAATATCCTGACCATCACAATCAGGATCACAAAAACCATCAGACTTCTGATCACAAAAACCATCAAAACTACCGGAAGGACAATCAGAACGGCAAGTCAAAGAACTCTCCATAGAAACACAATCAGAAGAACTACAAGGCTCACAAACACCATCATTATCACAGAAAGAAACATTCCTGACAACAACAGGAACCTTAGAAGAAGAATAAGAACCATTATAGATAGCTATAGAAGAGATACGAGGATCAAAGCCGAGAGTCGTCACCTGAAAACCCTGAGGCGTAGAATAAACAACATTACCATCAGAATCAAAAGCAACAACAGAGTTATCAAGAAAATCACCAGTAAAACGATACTCACCAGCATAAAAAGAATTCTCCTTCAAAACCTTGATACCTGAAATAGCAAAAGGATCAGTCCCACCATCAGCATAGATAAATATATCCTGAGCAAAAACGACAGGCAAGACTAAAATAAAAACATACAAGATCCAAACAAACAACTTCAACCTCATATTACACCAATCTTTCTTCCATACTTAACTTCATCTTTCACCCAAACATCAAATAGTATCTGCACTATGCTCACCAGGAGGATAAATAACATACATGATCTTATGCTTAGCAGAGTTAAGGAAATAATCCTTAGAGAGGACCATATGCTCACTAAACTTATGGCCACACCAACCGCCAGGATCATCTATGATAAGATAATCATCACTAGCACCAACAGCGACCATAAAATGCTGACTGGTACGAGACTTTGGACAACGATCAGTAGAAGCCAAGCCCTTATCATCAAGATCCCAGATCAAAGGATGCCCCTGCTTGACCTCAGAGACAATAGTGTTCCAATCAAAAGGGACGATCTTAAGATTAACGCCCGCATTCTTATAAGCACGCTTAATACTTTCACCAAAAGCAGGAAAGACAGCAATATTACTTAATTTGCCGCAAAAAACGTCCTTCGCAGACCTATCAATACCATAAGCAGACAAAGCCATACGCCAAGAAAATGCGGCACAACCAATATTACCATAAGTGTACTGCTTCTTAGGAGGCGCAGGTTGACTGACACACTCAGCAGGCATAGGATAATTACTCTTGTCAGCCTGAGAAAAATACTTAGCCTTAGGATTAATATAAGAGCCGGGAGGACACTTACCACGACAGCAATCAAGCCAACCAACACAATCCATAAGGTTATCATCAGGGTACAACCTCTTAAACATAGACTTCATATCACCACAATAAGAACACATGATATTCCCATCATCAGCCTTGATACTATACGGAGAAGAGACAGGAGCCGCAACTGAAGCAGAAGAAACCTGCTGTTTAGAACCGACAAGAATAGCATTAGGATCACCAAGAAACTCAAAATGATTATAAGCAGGAACCTCCCTATTATCGCCGCCCCAAGCAAAACCAAACTTCTTAAAAGCCTGAACCCAACAAGAAGGAACATTAGACCCATCATCCAAAGAGATATCAAGAGCAATACCAAAACTAGAAGCAGACAAGATATCAGGATTATCAGGAAGAGGAGACCAAAGATAACCCTGAAGAGAAGAAATCTTATAATCATTCCAGCCAGGACAAGAAGCCATGATCTCCTTCTCAACACACTGAAAAGCAGGAGCAACCTTACGATGGACCTTGATAGAATCAGTCTTTCCAAAAGCAAACTTCTTCACGGATTCCATATTCTTAGCTTTTTCAGAACCAGCCTTGCCAAACCCAGAAAGAAAAGTGATATCAACCAGTTGAGGCTCAATATTCATCTGCTTATCACCATAAACCCTCTTAAGAAACTCCTGACTCATCTTACGCTGAGCAGGAAGAGGCTTACAGACAACACCATCCTTCAACTCCCTAATCTCCTTCTTGATACCGACAGCGATAGGCACACGAGAGATACCAAGGATAGAAGTCTTATTACCCTCAGTAGAAAGAACAAGATCAAAGATGGTCTTGGAGATAGTACCATACCGGTAAGGGATAGGAACACACTGAGGGGAAGAGCCAGTACTAGAAGAAGGTGGGGAAGAAGACTGAGAAGAACCAGTCTGGGATGCCGAAGAAGAACCAGAAGCCGGCTGAACAGCTACACGATTAACATCACCAAGAACCACCAAAGACAATAGAATAATCAATAAGACAGGCAAAAAAAACCTGGCAGTCCTCAAGCCATTCCTCCTCCTAAAATCACCTACGCGCATCATAATCCCTCTTAATAGCCTCATCAACCAGTTTAGGATCAAAACCCTTCCTCAAAAGAAAACTCTTAATGACAGAATAACCATAACCCTTACTCACCAACAAAGAAACCTCTTGCTGAAGACCTTCAGGAGTAGCAGGATCAGAAGAATGAAGAGGAGTCCTCTTATGGAAGAAGAAAAGAAGCAAAACGACAAGAACAGAAAATAAAACTCCAACACCAACAATCTCAAGAATACCGATATTGCTCACCTCTTCAGGCAAACCCAACTTCTCACCCAAACCAACGGCTCTCTTTCCAGAAGGGGCAATACCCGCAATCCTATCGACAGAAACATTATCCTCTCTGATCTCCGCTTCTGTAGGAAAAGCACTCTCAACATCCTTATCCTGCCAAAAAGCAACCAAAGGATCAGTCACGGAACAATTACCTCCAATACAACAATCAGTGACAGGCTCATCATTCTCATCAAGGATACCAGAAGAAAAATAACCGCCGACACAATCCTCATCGGCACTGCAAAGAGTGCCGCCAAGATCCTCACAAGAAGCACCATCAACAGCGCAAAAAGGCTCACAATCAGGACAATCAGCGTCAATACCATCACAATCCGGATCACAAATACCATCTTTCTGCAAGTCACAGTAAAAATCATAACTGCCAGAAGGACAATCAGAAGGACAAGAAAGAAAATTCTCGATCAAAGAACAGTCAGGACCCTGACAAGAATCACAAGTACCATTATCATTACAGAACTCAACAGAATGCTCCAACAAAAGATTAGCAGATTCGCCCTTCTCAGGAAAATCCTTACCAAAAACCTTGAAAGTATTGACATCAGGATCAAAAGGAACATCATTAGTTCCAGTCATCAACTGGTAAGAATCGACCATCCTACCAGAACGATCAAAAAAAGCTATGTACATATCATACTGAGGAATCCCGCCATGAAAAAGATCCTCAGTAAACACATTAGGCTTACTGACATAAAGATCCATAATGTTGGGGTGAGACTCAAAAGGATCAGCCTCAACAACAAAATACTGAGCAGCAACCGACGAACTAAGAACTACAAATGACAATAGCGAGAACAAAAGCAATACTGAAAAACGCAGACGAGAACCAAACCTAAAAGGCAAGTCAAGCAAAGGTCTCACCCCCAGAACTGCCCTCTCCCTTCTCCCACACAATAATCCTGCCATTCTTATCAATCCTACGAAAATACTCTTTAGAAAGGACCATATGACGCTCCTGATCATAACCACAATTACCGGCAGGATCATTTATGATGACATAATCAGGAGAAGCACCGACAAGAGCGATCCAATGACCATTAGTCCCTTTACCGCAACGCTCACGCACAGAATCAGGAAGGTTCTTATCAGCCATAACCTCCATACCTATCTTACCAGACTGAAGAGCAGCAACAACAGACTCCCAATCAGCAGAACGGATACGTTCAGACTTAAGATGAAGCTTTTCAGTAGCCTTAGCAAGACCGCTCCAACCAGCAGGAGCACCCAAGAAATAAGTATGCCTTTCATGGCAATAAAAATCATCCATGTCAATATTAAAACCAAGACCATCAGTGATCATCTTAAAACTCGTATGACCGCAAGCATTACGACAGGTATCGCCGCTACAACCACGCTTACGGATCTCAGGGGAACACTGCTTATACAAAGGAACATCATTATTAAGCCTGGTACCAGGAGGACACTTAGCAACACAACACTGACCACGACACTTCTTATCAGTATTAGGTTGGATCTCATTAACCTTGCTCTTAAGAGCACCACAATAACTACAAAAAACACCAGGATCATTCTCAGTCACGACCGCACCCTGAGCAGAAGCACTGACAGGAACAACACCACCGCCCTGAGTTCCAGGAGCAGTGAAAAGAGAACGCAAATTCCTTGAAGACACAGGTTCCTGACCAGGGGGACAACCACCGATACCATGAGAAGCATCAGGAGAGCTAGAAAACTGAGAAGCCTGAGAGACTTCAGGAGCAGGAGGAAGAGCAGAAGTGTCCCAATCAGGATGAGTGATGCGATAAACCTTATAATCAGGACCATCAACATCAATCACCGTATACTGAAAAGGAGCAAAAGGCCTACCAAGAATCTTTCTCTTACCACCACCAAGCATACCATCAATTATGGTATCAATACCCTCGTAAGACTTTTCAAAAGGAATATGCATATGACCAGAAAGATAAACAGGCTTGTACTTCTTAAGAAGATCAACAAAAGCCTTATCCTTGATCCAAACACCCTCAGAAGGAGAACGCTTAGAATTCATAGCAGGACAATAAAGAGGAGAATGGCCAAAGACAAAAATGTGTTGAGGATGCTTCTTAGCAGCGGCTTCAAGATCAGACTTCAACCAAGCAAGCTGAGTCTTCTTAGCGACAAGATCCTGAGTGCCAGGGATGACCAAAGAGATAAAATGAGAATTACCATAATCAAAAGAATACCAACCAGCATAACCTTCAGGACCATCAACCTTAAAACCATTATTCTTATGAACAGACCACTCATCCTTGTAACGAGAACTGCCCTTCCAAAGATAATCATGATTACCAGGAGTAGGAAAGAAAAGAATATTAGCATTCAAAAGAGGAGTCACGATAAACTTCTTGAAATTAGACCACATAACATCAATACAAGGAGACTTACGAGTATCAGGAGCTTCAATATTTATCATATCACCAGTGTGGATAACAAAAGCAGGCTTAACCTTATCAATAGTAGCAGCGACAGCCTTCAAAGCAGGAGAAGGAACACCATGCTTACCGCAACTGACATGAGTATCAGGCCAAGCCACAAAACGAAACTTAGTAATCTGGGAAGACGGTCCGGGAGAGGAAGCAGCAGATGAAGAAACAGAGGAACCCGCTTGAGCAGCAGCAGATGAAGACAAGGAAGAAACCTGAGAAGAAGTTTTCGTACTCTGAGCCAAAGAAACAGGAACAGACAAAGAAAGAAGAGCAACAAACAAGAGAAGACAAGCTAACAAAAACAAAGGACTCCGAGTTTTCCCATCAATAAACAAAGCGATCTTATCCAACCTCCTTATCAAATCTTTTATACAGCATTCTTTCATACAGTATTACCTCTTACCGACGATGAAGGTGAAGATCCTGAAGGCAAACTCTTCTCTCCAGGAGAAGGCAAGGCCGGCTGGAAAGCAGTATTATAGATCACATCAGCCAAGATCCTATGACCCTTAAGATTAGGATGGATATTATCAGGATAAATATAAGCTTTATTGGCCGCTTTAGTCGTAGAGCCAGCATTAAGAGGCTGCCACGTATTAACAACAACATCAACATTCTCAGGCTTAGCAAGGATCCAAGCATTAAGCTTATCAAGTTCAGCCTGCATCTTAGGAGTGACCTTATTATACTTGCTAGGGCCGGCAGGAGTAACAGTCATAGCAACAACACGCAAACCCTTAGCCTTAGCAGCATCATACATCGCCTGAAGATTAGACTCAATAGCTTCAGCAGTGCTCTTACCAAGAATATCATTCATACCGAACATTATTATAACCTGATCAAAACCCTGGCTTAAGACCTTCTCCTCAAACAACTTACGACCAGTACGAGACCAACGACCAACAACACCAAGATTTTCAAACGTCATAACAGGACATCTCTTATTGAGCATGCTGACCCAACCAGCTTTTTCAGCAGTAATAGAATCGCCCCAAGCAGCAACTTTCTGACCATAGATACAACCCTTAGCCCCGACGACAGGAGAATGAGAAAGACCATCAGGAGAAGAAGCAGGAAAAAACCTAAGAAGGAACTGTTCCATACCAACAGCAACAGCACGCTTATCATCAGGGTTCTTCATAGTAAAAGTAAAGATGTTATGACCATCAGAATAACACTCGTCAAACTCGCCACCAGGATAATCAGTCTCAGAAGGACAAGACATCTGAGAAGTAGCGCCAAGAACCGCATTAACCTTGGAACGATCCTTACGATCAGTACCATAGACGACAAGAAGCTTAGAAGAGCCAAGCTTAGACCTGACCTGAGCAAAAAGAGAAGGCCAAGCACAGGTATCAAGAGCGCCAAGAGCAACCGCATCAGGAACCTTATTGAAAGCGCCGAACAGACCAGCCTTCAAGCTACAACCAGCGGCAGAATGACCCACAATAGCGACAGAAGAGACAGAAACCCCTTCAGGAAGATTCTTCTTCACATCATCAACAAACCTCTTCATATCAAAAGGAAAACTAAAAAGAGAATCACCGACACAATTAGAACCCTTAAATTTAGTCTGGGAAGGAGAAGCAAAGATCAAAGGAACAATCTTCTTAGACGCGTAAAGCTTCTTAGCGACCTCAATAACATCAAAAGGATCACCATCACCAAACCTGCGGTGAGGAACAGACTCACAACCAGGAAGGAAAACCACCAAAGGCCAAGAACCAGGGCAATCAGCCTCCTTAGGAACCCAAACACGAGCACCAGCAACAGGGAACCGTCCAGTACCATCATCAAAAGTAAAATCCTTACGGAAACCAGAAGAAGCAGAACAATATTCATTAGTCTTGCCAGGACCTACAGCAGGAGTGCCTGTCTCAACCTGACGAGCCATACTGGCTGCCTGAGGAGTGTTGATCAAGAAATCAGCATCAGGGTAAGAAGCAAGACGGGCAACAAGAGCAGGTTCAAACAACTGCTGCAAAGCCTTCTCCAAACCCTTCTTATCAAGGAAACAGGTCTGACCAGAATCAGAATTCCACATCTTAAAACCATAATACTCTCCACAAGGCGTGCTGGAAGTCACACCACCCTTATCCTGAAGGTCAAAAAGAGCCTGCTGCAAAGCAAGTTTCGCAGCCAAATCAACAAAGATCAGACTTTTCTCGCCCTGCTGAACCTTAAGGACAAGCATAGAAGGATTCTCACCGATCTCATGCTTAACATCCATCTTAGAAGAGAGACGGATATAACCATAAGTCAAGACAATAATGACAATGATAACTACCGCTATGTTAAAGATCATGCCCCGCTTGTTTTTACGAACACGTCTAAACATACTCTTCACTCTCACTATCATCAGACATGCTGGTCTGATCCTTAAGCCTCAAGATCTTCTCAAAATCATAAACAACATACAATTCAATAGGTTTCTCCCTAGGATCAATAGCAGGAATGTAAGTCAGATAAGACTCCTTAGGAACATCATCCAAAAGCTGAAGGAAATTATCAATAGTAAGATCCGACTGGACGACACTAAAACCAAAAACTCCATGTTCAGCACGAGTCCGCGCATAAGCCTTACACTTAGACAAAGAACCCCAATTCATATACTCAAAACCATTACCCTTAATATAAAAAAGATAACAAGTATCAAAAGCGTCAAAATTATCCTCAATAAAATCATCAGTGACCGAGAAGAGACCATCAGCCAAAGGACCCCTAGAACCCTTAAGGATAGAATTGCCCATAAGCAACTCCTTAGTGGACTTAAGAGCAGCGGCTAAATCGGTCCAGGACTCTTTCTTAGCTTTAGTCTCTTTAACACGCTCATGAGTCTGATTATAATCATACAAAGCTATAAGCTCAGCCATAGAAAGATCAGTATCACCTATCTCAATAGGCGTACGAAGATAAACACTAGCAAGATGATTAGACCAAGTAACACCCCTAAAATCACTCAAGCGTTCCATAGAAGACTTAGCCACCAGCTTATAAAGAAAAGCAAAGACAATGATCACAAGAACAAAAGTTATGTATGCCCAGAAATCAACGATAACATCAGCTATAAAACCCTTCTTACCGACAGGTTTCACTAACCAATCCTTCTTCTTACAACCAGTCTTTTTGTGATACTTACTCATAGTCAGATACCTTCAAAACGATCAGACAAAACCTCCACCCAATAAATATTGGGAAAAGAAGCCCGCACCAAAGGCACGGGCATTCCCAAGGTTTTGTTTCGAGAGCATGACACAACAATCATCATAAACACCAAATATATCATCATGATCATACGATCAACATATATAACCTATAACCAACCAAAAACTTCAATCAAGATCAACCAGGCTGAAGGACGGTAATGTACAACCAACCAGAGTGAAGACCGCCATCAGCATCACGGTAAAGGATAGGCAGTTCAGTATTATCAATATCAACACGCCCCAAACCTCTGATCTTACTCTCAGCCAAAGGTTTCCAATTATCCCACCACTCCTTATTAAAATAAGTCACTCCAACAACATCTGAAGGATCAACATTAGAGATCATATTCTTAGACTTGCCAAAATGAAGCTTCTTAAGAGTCTCCTTCTCCTTAACAAGAAGGATCCTGGCAGTGATAAGACTATTAGGACTAAAATGAAAACCCATATCATACTTACTCTCATTAAACTGTGAAGGGTCAACAATCTCAGGATAAATCCTGCCAGTAAGAGGATCATAATAGGTAATGCCGCCAGGACCATACAACAGACCCTGAACAAGAATCTCGGATTGGATACCACGAACCTCAAACTTAGAATTGATCATGAGACGGATAACGATGACAACAGCCAAAAGCGCGACCACCAAAAAGATAATCCTAGGACTAAAAGCAAGAAACTTAAAAGACATGACACCCTATCCTGAAGACAAA